>JALORD010000205.1 GCA_025459145.1 Pirellulaceae bacterium
CGCACGCGCCCGCGATCGACCAGCAGAGGCACCTGAAGGCAGCCAAGCGGGGCTTCGCGTTTCTGGATCGGGGAATTGCGAAGCGCGGAGCGGCAGCCAGCCCCGATGGATCGCTCGATTTCCCCACGTATGCCACCGCGCTTTATTTGACCAGCCGGGACAGGCTCCAGCTCACCCTGCCGGCGGATGCGCGGCAGCAACTCGTCGGCTATTTGCTGGGGGCCCAAGTGGCCGAAGCACGCGGGTTTAAGCCCGACTCCCCCAGCTATGGCGGCTGGGATTTCCTGGGACAGGACGACGCCCAGGGGATTACGACGGGAACGAACATCTCGGTAACCCGGTACGTGCTCACAGCGCTGGCCGCCGAGCAATCGCGCCGTCTCGCCGCGAAGGAACCTCGCGAGTCGCTCACTCCCCTGGCGGAAGCGATCGCCCGGGGAAAGGCCTACGTGCTGCGCTGCCAGCAGCCGGGGGGCGGATTTGCGTTTACCTGTGAGCCGGCGTCGCTCAACAACAAAGCCGCCTACGCCGACGAGCAGCTGAAACAGCCGCGGCCGTATGCCACGGCTAGCTGCGACGGCATCCTGAGCCTCGCGGCCTGTGGGCTGACGCCGGCCGATGAGCCGATCGCGAAGGCTGTACAGTGGCTGCAAGAGCGGCCAGGGCTCGAACTTGTGCCGGGCTTCGAAGGGCTGCCCCCCGAGGCTGGCTGGGGCCGCGGCCTGCGGTTCTATTATTACGCAGCGCTGGCTGAAGTTCTCCCTTATTTTAATGTGGCCGATCACACGGCAAGCAATGCCGCTCTCGCCAAACATCTGGCCGAACTACAGGCCGCGGACGGCCACTGGGTCAACGAATCGGACCGCATGCGTGAAAATGATCCGCTCGTGGCGACGGCTCTGGCCGCCATCGCACTTGGCCATTTGACGAAACTCGCGCTCGTTGATCCCGAAAGTCGTGATTGAACGCGGTGGCGGCATTCGCCATCGATAGCATCGGTGCGACAGCATCGACCGCTAGCACAACAGGTGGTGCTAGCTAAGGGCGCGGGGCACAAAATGTTGTGTTTTGCTTGTGCTCTCGGGAGCAGCCCCTACATTCTCGCCATCCTCGCTGGTTGAGCATGGTTCGACCAAATCGAGGACTCAGGGTTCGCACAAGTTTGTGATAGGGAGATCGCTCTGGCGCTGGGTTCCGGATGAACACACGCTGGAGGGGATGCAACCAGGCCTACTCAAGGCTCTGTCAGGGACGACCGCGACACGGACTTTTCCCGCAACGTGTCGAGGCGACTTGCGAGCTGGCACTTCAGTGCCCGAGCACCCGGCCCAATTGCGCTCATCCACCTTGGTTTTGTCCCTACCCGCGTTGCCTGGCTGGGAGCCAGGCTTGTTCCCGCAAGGGATTTCGGGTCGTCCAGGTTTTTTTGGAAAGGGACTGCGAATGCCTCGCAAGCCGCTGATTGGTCTGAATGCCGACTACCGTCCGACGCGTAAAGAAGGTCCCGCGCTGAGCTTTGTGCCAGCCGGGTACTACAATGCCATTGAGGCGGCCGGCGGGGTGCCGGTGATCCTGCCCCCCCTGTGCGACAAGGGAGACATCGCCGGGGTGCTCGACTTGCTGCAAGGCTTTGTGCTGGTCGGCGGCGGCGATCTTGACCCTCGCCGCGATGGATTTCAACTCCACAGCAGCGTCCGCCCGATGGACGCCCGCCGCGAAGAGTTCGACCGCGCCCTCATGGACCAGATTGCCCGGCGGCGGATGCCGGTCTTTGGAATCGGCGCCGGCATGCAACTGCTCAACGTTTCGCAGGGAGGCAACCTGTTCCTCCATCTGCCCGAAGACATGCCCGAGGCCATCCCGCACCGCGATCCCCAGGATCCCGAACACCGGCACGGCCTGTCGGTCGTGTTCGGCTCGCTGATCGAGCGGGTCTACGGCGACAGCGAAATTCGCGTCAATTCGATGCACCACCAGGCGGTCGACGAGGTGGCCCCGGGCTTTTCCGTCACGGCCCGCTGCCCGGATGGCGTGATCGAAGCGATCGAGAGCACTCAGGAAGACTGGCTGGCGATTGGCACGCAGTTCCATCCGGAATCGGAATCGGCTTCGGCTCTCGACGTGCGGATCTTCGAGGAGTTCGTCGAAGGCATTGCCAAGGCCAAGCCGGCCGCGATGAAGCTGGTGGCGTAGGTCTAACGCCCTCCGGCCCAAGTTACATCGCCGCGCCGGTTGCGGTATCCCTCCACAGGTTGCCCAGGAACTCGTCCTGGGCAAGGCGCGCCAAACCTGAGGGAGAGAGACCAGCGATGCGCATGTTTCCGACTGTCGTGCTTGGTGTTTTGCTTTCGTTTGCCATCCTGGGAGGACGCCCCACAGCGTTTGGCCAGGAGAAGGCGAATTTGCCGACGGCCGCGGACCGACCGCCAGCCGTCGATAAACAATCTCCGGTCGACGGCATTCAAGTCGCGGACGACGAAACGCTCGTCGCGCTAGTTGAAACGTCGTACAAACTGCAGCAATCCGGTGATTGGGCTGAGTATGCTCGGCTCATCGATACGGCCGATTTGCGCCGCTTCCAAACGCGATTCACTCCACTGCTTCGGATTCCTGGCAAGGGCGCCGGATTGCTCGCACTGTTCGACGGTGGTCCGGATGTGAAAACCGTCTTGGCATGGTCGCCGGAAGAATTCTTTGCCCGGTTTATGCGGGGAACATTGGCTTCGGTTCCCGCGGGGCCAGTACCCCAAGAGACAAAGCGACAAATGCTCGGAATTGTCCGTGAGGGAACGGCGCAGGCCCACGCGGTGGTGCGTGTCGAACGAAACATGGTGAGCCTGACGACCACTCGGATGGAGGTCGTCTCGCTGCGCCGCGACGCGGGCGGCTGGAAGCTGGCCATGCCCGACGAACTTGCCGGAATGGCAGAAATGTTGACGCTATCGATGCTGGGACCGGCACAGGCCGCCGAATCGACTCGCGCCAGCTCGATTCAGGCCGCGGATGCTGCCCAACCCGAGTGAACCGAAGAACGAACTGCGATCGCTTCCTGAATCGGCAACGTCGGAATCCAATCAGACCGCGACAGGCGTCCCGAGTACGGCGAGAAAATGCCGCATCCAAGCCGGGTGCGCGAGCCAAGCCGGCGCCGTCACCAGGTTGCCGTCGGTGTGGGCGTTGTCGTAGCCTTCGGCGGCATGCACATAGTGTCCGCCGGCCAGGTCGACCTCGGTTCGGCAAGCCGGGTAGCAGCTGATGTGCCGGTCGCGTACGACGCCGGCAGCCGTGAGCAGTTGCACGCCGTGGCAGATCGCGGCGATCGGCTTATTGGCACTGGCGAAGTGCCGCACGATGTCGAGGACGCGAGGCGTCAGCCGGAGATATTCGGGGGCCCGGCCGCCAGGGATCACGAGCGCGTCGTACGCGGCCGCGTCGATGTCGTCGAACGCCGCATTGAGTCGAAAGTTGTGGCCGCGGCGCTCGGTGTAGGTCTGCTCCCCTTCAAAATCGTGCACCGCCGTGGCGACGGTCTCGCCGGCCCGTTTGCCGGGGCAGACGGCATGCACGTCGTGGCCGACGAGTTGCAGCATTTGAAACGGAACCATCGCTTCGTAGTCTTCCACGAAGTCGCCGACGAGGAAGAGGACTTTTTTGGTGGGCATGAGGAACGGGGCTAGGGGAGAGAGTTTGGAAGTCGGAGAGCGGGGTGACGGGGCGCACGCCAAGTGACAAATGGAAAGTGACCCCCTGGCTGTATCGTAACAAATGGCGGGTGTGGCTTGCTGTTCGATGGCGGGCCGAGCACAATGCGCGAGGGATGCCCGGCCTTTCTGAGGTGAGCGACGGATGTTCGGAAAAATGCTGCAGCAGATGGGATTCTGGACCACGATCCTCAGTTGGAGGGAACCGGTCTCGTTCCGATCGCGGCTGAAGGGGGATCTATTCGCCCGCCTGGCGATTGCGCTGGGAGTCGGCCTCGTAGCCACGGCGATCCTGCTCGTGCTCTTTGCCGTGAACCGGAATCCCCCGCATCCGGTGTTCTCCCTGGTGGGGCTGCTCCTCTTTGGCACGATGACGGGCCTGATCCTGCTCAAAGGCGAAGCGACCGCGTCGGGCAACGTCCGCGTTTGCGAAGAGGGAATCACCCGCCAGCGGCAATTGGTCCCCAAGATCCCCGTGTATCAGCAGTTCGAAGAGGCGAACTGGCCCTTCGGTTCGTTCTCGCGGGCGATCTTCGTACCGGCTCAGGCAATCGGGCAATCGTTCTCGGTGCTCGTGCTGACGGATGAACGCAACTACGACCTCATCGGTTTGCCCGCCAAAATCGATCCGGCGCAGCTCGCCCAACTCCTCGCGTCGCGGGGAGTAGTCGTCCAGCAAGCTCACTTCGTTCCGCAGGAATACACGCGAGGAATCAATCTGCCGCTCGCAGGAGCGGTCGGCGCTATGGGACTTTTCGCGTCACTCGGTGGGCTCCTGTTCTATGCGGTGAGCAATGCAGGGCCGGCGCCGGCTGTCGCGGAGCGCGCGAACATCCCCCAGATCGCTGCCCTGGATTTCGGTCCGCCGCCTCCCGCGCCCGTCATCGCAGCCGCACCACCGCCGCCCCCTGCCGTTCAACCGGCAGCAGCGCCGGAAGCTGTCGAGCCGGAAAACGTGCCGGCAGCCAGCCCGCCCGACGACCTGCCCGATGGGCTGCCTGGATTTCCCCGGCTGAGGCGGCCCAATCCGTTTGAACAACCGCGCCCGCCGATCAATCCGTTTGAAGCGGCGAACACTCCGCCGACCACTCCGCCGGCGGCCGCCACGGCTGATGGTCTCGTGGGCGGAGCAGGCGGAGTACGGTTCGAATCGAAGAGCCCGACCGGTGAGCCAGTCGTTGGATTGCGGTACCGCGTTGGCAGTTGGGCCGGCAAGTCGGCCCTGGGGTCCGTCGATCCGATTTTCGATCGCTCGGACTTTGCTGCCGGCCAGGAGTTTGAAATGGCCCGTGAGGGATACGCCTTGGCAGGCCTGGAGGTCAATTCCGCCGAATTCGTCCATGCCGTGAAAGGTGTCTTCGCCCGTCAGAAGCCCGACGGCAGCCTCGACCTGGCCGATACCTACACTAGCGACTGGCTCGGCACTCCGGCGGGAGATGTGGTTCAGAAGGTTGAACCGGAGAATCAGCCGGCGACGGGCATCGTCGGTCGCCGGGGAGCGGTGATCGACGCGATCGGACTCGTGCGGGGGAATTGAGTTTCTACAGGCGGAAATCGCGGCCGGCGGCTTACGATATGAGGTCGCGGACGACCTTCCCTCCCTGATCCGTCAATCGAACTTGCAGCCCCTTGTAGTCGACGGCCAGGCGGCTGTGATCGAAGCCAAATTGGTGCAGGATCGTCGCGTGCAGGTCGTTCATATGCACCGGATTCTCGGTCACACTCCAGCCGATCTCGTCGGTCGCGCCGTAGGTGAGCCCGCCGCGAAAGCCGCCGCCGGCCATCCAGACGCTAAAGGCAAACGGGTGGTGGTCGCGGCCCGCCTTGGCCGGCATCACGCCGCCGCGATTCTCAGCCAGCGGCGTGCGGCCGAATTCGCCGGCAAACACGAGCAGCGTACTGTCGAGCAGGCCTCGCTGCTTGAGGTCCTTGATCAGGGCGGCTAGCGGCTGATCAGCCATGCGGCTGGCGTAGCCCAGCTCATCATCGAGATTGCTGTGGTGGTCCCACGAGGCGTGGACCATAGTGACAAACCGCACGCCCCGCTCGACCAGCCGGCGGGCCAGCAGGCAGTTGCGGGCGAATTGCTTGAAAACATCCTTGCCGCCGCTGCGGCCGCCGCCGACATCGGTCGGCTCGGGCCGGTCGACGCCGTACATGTCGAGCGTGGCTTGCGACTCTTGCGACAAGTCGACCAGTTCCGGGGCGGCCGACTGCATCCGAAACGCCAGTTCGTAGCTGGCGATGCGGCTGGCGATCTCCGGATCCGCTAGTTGTTCGTGCCGCCGTCGATTGAGGCTCGTGATGGCGCTGAGGCTCGCGGCCTGCATCTCAGGCGAGATGCCCGGAGGACTCGCGAGATTGAGCACCGGATCGCCCGAGTCGCGGAATAGGACTCCCTGATACGACGAGGGGAGGAATCCACTGGTCCAATTTGACACGCCGCCGCTGCCGCCGCGGCCCGCCGTCAGCACGACGTAGCCCGGCAAGTTCTCCGATTCGCTCCCCAGGCCGTAGGTCAGCCACGAGCCGAGCGTCGGCCGCCCAAACCGCGGCACGCCGCTCATCAGCATGAGCTGGGCCGGATGGTGGTTGAAGGCGTCGGTGTGCATCGACCGGACGAGGCAAATTTCGTCGGCGACGCTTCCCAGGTGCGGCAGAAAGTCGGACAGTTGCATTCCCGATTCACCATGCGCCGCGAACTTGCGGTTGCTGCCGGAAAGAACAGCCGTCTCCTTTTTGATGAACGCGAACCGCACATTCTTGGTCATCGACTCGGGAAGCTGTTGCCCGTGCAGTTCATTCAGCTTCGGCTTGGGATCGTACAGGTCGATGTGGCTCGGCGCTCCCTCCGGCAGAAAGAAGATGCACGACTTGGCCCGCGGGGAGAAGTGCGGCGTTTTCGGCGCTAGCGGATCGCTGGAGCGGTCGGCCGCCAGCAGTCCGTCCTTCTGCAGCAGCGACGCGAGGGCCAGCGCCCCGAGCCCCGAGGCGGTCGACGTGAAGAACTGACGGCGGGCGAGCGGCAGGTGATTCATGGTTGGCATACTCCTCGCTTGATCGCCCGACTATTCGCGGTGAATGAATTCATCCAGATTCAGAATCGCCCGTCCGACGGCGATCCAGGCGGCCAGTTCGGCGGCTTCCACGGCACTGGCAGGAGCGTCCGGACCGATCGACTGTCGGGCGGCGATCTCGTTCTGCAGCGCCAATTGCCTCTGCGTCTGGTAGAGCGCGAGCAGATCATCGAGTTCCGACTGGCTGGGCACGCGTCCCAGGCCCAGGCGAAACAAGTGCTCAGCCCGAGGCCGCGCCGAATCAGCTGGCTCGTCGCCATTTGAAACTTCTTCGACCGTCCGTCGTCCCAGGGCCTGGGCCGCTTCGAACAAGGCCGGATCGTTCCAGAGCGTCAGCGCCTGCAGCGGTGTGTTGCTTACCTGCCGCCGAGCGGTGCATTCGTTGCTATCCGGCGAGTCGAATGTCATCAGCATTGGATAGGGGCTCGTTCGCTGAAAGAACGTGTATACGCCCCGGCGATAACGATCCGCTCCCGCGCTCTCGACCCACCGGGCGCTGTTGGCGTAGGTCAGCCGGGCGTATTCGGCGGGCTGTGGCGGCCGTACACTCGGGCCGCCGATCCGCTCGACCAGTTGGCCACTGGCCGCCAGTGCCAGGTCGCGGATCAGTTCCGCTTCAACGCGCCGCCGTGCCTGCCGTGCGACGAGGACGTTCTCGGGATCGATCGTCGCGAGGTCCGGCCGGGGCGCCGACGATTGCTGGTATGCGGCCGAGGCGAGGATCGTCCGCAAGAGAGTCTTGCGACTCCACGACTTATCGACCAATCGCCGCGCGAGCCAGTCGAGCAGCTCGGGATGCGAGGGCGGGTCGCCCTGTTTGCCGAAGTCGTCGCTGGTCAGCACGATCCCCCGGCCAAAGAGCTGCTGCCAATCGCGATTCACGGCCACGCGCGCGGTGAGCGGATGCGACGGATCGACCAGCCAGCGGGCGAGGTCGAGCCGCGTCGCTTGCTCTTTCGCGTAGACCAGCGGCGGCAAGACGGCCGGCACACCAGGCAGAACCGCGTCGCCGGGGCTGAGAAAATCCCCCCGCTGCAAGAGGTGCGTCGTCCGCGGCTGAGCGATTTCGCGTACCGCCTGGGCTTTGCGATCTTCCGGCAACTTGGGACGTTTTGCCTCGTGCTCGGCGATCGCTTTCGACAATCTGGCCAGTTCGGGATCGATGCCGCGGTAAAAGTCGGCCAGTTCTTTCGCCTGAGCCGGCGTGCGGCTGTCGGCTGGAGTGTTGGCGGCGGCGGCGATCGCGGCGGGAATCCCTTCGAGCGGAACGGGCCTCGTGGCCGTGCTCGCCGACAAGCGAAACCGCCCGAGGTTGTGCGGCTGCTGTTTGTTGTACGCCTGATCGAGTGTGATCGTGAGCTTCGTTCCGCCCGCCTCGCCAAACGCCATCTCCGCCTCAAAGACGGCGACATGCCGCTGACCGAATTGGGGCGCGATGGCCCAGAATTCGCCGGGCTTGTCGTTCAGGGCCTTGTCGGGAGTGAACTTATCTTGCGAGAAGTCAGCACGGGCGGCC
>JALORD010000674.1 GCA_025459145.1 Pirellulaceae bacterium
GCGTCGACCGGCGTTCCTTGATACTGGCCCGCTTCGGCCACGTCGAGAATCTGGTCGAATGGCACCACGACATGCCGAAAGGCGTCTTTGCCGAGCCACATCGAGAGGGCCAGAAACGCGGTGGTCAGCGTCCCCGGCACGGCGATCATCTTGCCGCGGAGCGATTCGGCCGTGTGAGCCTCGCGAGCCACGACCATCGGTCCATAGCCGTCCCCCATGCTCGCGCCGCAGGGGCAGAGGATGTACTTGTCGGCCAGATGGGCATAGGCGTGCAGGCTGAGCGCGGTCAGTTCCAGCTCGGCGGCAAAGGCCCGGCGGTTGAGCGTCTCGATATCGACCAGCTCGTGCTCGAACTGGAATCGGCCCGTATCGATCCGGTCCTTGGCCAAGGCATAGAACATGAACGCATCGTCCGGGTCGGGGCTATGCCCCACGCGAATCCGCTGCTTGCCGCTGGCCACCTTTTCCGCGAGCGCTGTCATGACAATCCCCTCAAGTGTTGGACCTCGTAGAATACCGCGAAACGGGCCGCGCGATAACCGGCCGGCCGTCGAACGGGTCTCCAGGCCCGTTCGTCCAACAGTGACCAGTGACCAATGACACTGCCCACTGCCAACTTCCGCCCCGGCGGTTTGGCAACTTCCTGAAACTTTGCGGTTTGCCCTGCGCCTCATTCGACTGGCCGGCGGAACGAACCGATCTACAATTGAATAGCTTCGCTATCAGAGTCACATGCCGCTTGGTGGGCGGGCGGAAAGTGTGAGTTTGGCAAGCTAGTTGCATACATTATTCACCCTGAGAAGCGGCCATCGGGAGGGACCGGCGGAGGATTCACCATGCTCGTTCATACCGACAAACACGAAGCGGTCATTCTGGTCCACGGCTTGGCGGCCAATCGGCTGGTGATGCAGCCTCTGGCCCGCTCGCTGACCGGCGTGTACGGCAAAGTCGTGAACTGGGGCTATTCAAGCCTCTGGTCCCGGATCGAGCGGCATGGCAAGCAACTGGCCACCCTCCTGGCGCAGCTCGACTCACAGGTGCAGCGGGTTCACCTCGTGACCCACAGCATGGGCGGCATTATCACCCGCCTGGCTTTGGCCGAGTTCCTGCCCCATCGGCTCGGCCGCGTTGTGATGGTTGCCCCGCCGAATCGCGGTTCGCACATCGCTTCGCGCCTCGCGCCATGGCTGGGAATGATCTGCCCGCCGCTCGTGCAACTGGCCGATCGCGAGGGGAGCCTCGTCTGCACTCTGCCGCTGCCGACAGTGCCTGAGCTCGGCGTGATTGCCGCAGCCAGCGACTACATGGTCCGCGAGCCGAGCACCCGCCTGGGCTGCGAAGCCGACCATATCACACTCCCCGGCCTGCACTCGTCGCTGCTGTTCCGGCAAGAGACCGCCGAGCAGGTCAAGCACTTCCTCGCCCACGGCCGGTTCCGCCGAGCGGCGTGAGGTCGGAGGTCAGAAGTCGGAGGTCAGACACAACAAACGAATGACCAATGACAAGTGACCAATAACCTCTAAATCATATTCATCTTGTGCCGGGCCCGGCGGGTGTTGCGCGAACACTCCTCGCAGACGCCGCTGATGATGAGCCGGTGCCCCGCCACGCGGAAACGGTGTTCGCGAGCTACTTCGTCCCGCAGTTCGACGATCTTCTCGTTCTCGAATTCCAGCAGCCGATTGCACTGCGTGCAGTGGAAATGGTCGTGCTGGGGATAGCCGTAGTCGTGCTCGTAGACGGCTCGGCCGTTGAGAATGAATTTGCGTAAGAGCCCTGCGTCGACGAATTCGCCGAGCGTGCGATACACCGTCGGCCGGCTGACGTGCCCCTCGGCTCCGCTCGAGGGAAGCTGCTCGATGAGCTGGTCGGCGTCAAAATGCTCGTGCCGCGAAAAGACATGGTCGACCAGCGCCAGCCGCTGCTGCGTCACCCGCATTCCCTTGCTCTGCAGGTACTCGACAAAACGCTCGCGGGGGGAAAGCGAAACGGCCACATGGCCCAGCGAAGGTTCGGCAGCAGACATGAGACTGAGCCCTGGGTATCGGGGAAACGAGGGAGCACCGCGAAACAAAGCTTATTGAGACGGCCAAAGCCAGCCCACTCGGGAAATTGCGGGCAGAATAGGCAAACACCGACTAGCTGCCGTATCAATAAGATTGTAGGGGACAGGGCGGGAGTGGCAAGGGAGGGGGCTCTCTCGGCGGGCTTGTGAACGAGCTGCGCAGCGAGCGCGAGAATGAACACGACTAGGAGTAGGAAGATGATGAAGAGTAGGAGTAAGAGTACGAGTACGACTCTTTTTTGGAGATTGACTGTCGTCTCACATATCCGGCCCGAGCGGGTGCGCCAACCGATAAGTGCGCGAGAGATGCTTGCGCCGCACTGCCTTACGCCGAAGGCGTTACGCACTGCCTTACGCCGAAGGCGTTACAGAACAAAGCCCGGGGTCGCCGGTACTCCGGCGCACCCCGGGTAGACATGCCACACTAATCCAAACGCTGAAAGCGTTTCACAGCTTTCGACCTCTGACCTCCGGCCTCTGGCCGATTCACTTTCGACCCAGGCTTTCCACGAATGCGACCACCCTCCGCAACGCGTCCTCCGGCAACGGATCGTTGTGATCTTGCCCCGGCAGTTCGACAAACGTCTTGGGTTCGTTCGCCGCCGCGAAAAGCTTCTCTCCCTGGGCGAAGGGAATCGTCCGATCGACCGTGCCGTGCAGCTGCAGCAGCGGGCCTTGAAATTGGTCAATGATTGCGGCCGAGTCCAGTCGATCGGCCACCAAGGCGTCGACCAGAATTCTTGGAAAGTGTTGCGCGCCGACCTCCCGGTACGAAGCAAACGTGCTTACGAGAATGAGTCCCCGAGCGCCGTCGCGGGCGGCCAGATC
>JALORD010000016.1 GCA_025459145.1 Pirellulaceae bacterium
GTGCGCGGGATATTTTCATCGGCGTCAACGCCCTCGACTACAGCGGCTATCCCGACTGCCGGCCGGAATATATCGAGGCGTTCGAGCGGCTGGCCAATCTGGCGACCAAGAGCGCGGTGACCGGCGGCGAGCCGATCAAGATTCACGCTCCGCTCATCGAGCTCACCAAGGGACAGATCATCCGCCGCGGCCTCGATCTCGGCGTTGCCTATGGCCTGACGTCGAGCTGCTACGATCCTTCGCCGGCGGGCGAGGCATGCGGCCGCTGCGACTCGTGCCTGCTACGTCTCCGCGGTTTTGCCGAATGCGGAGCCGTCGACCCGATTCGGTATGTCGGGCGGCAGTGAAGCGAATCTACCGGACCGGTAAAAGCTCGCGAATTCTCGCTTCCAGGCCCGCCTCGTCCCCTTCATCGAATCCGAGGAAGTAGTTGACGACTCGCCCTTTCCGGTCAATGAGAAACGCCGTGGGATAAGCGCCGACTTTGTATGTCTCGCGGGCTACGGATTTACCCTGCACGAGAACGGTGTAGTTGAGCTGGTTGGCCTGGGCAAATTTGGCAACTTCCTCAGGCGACTCGTTGTAGGCATTGACGGCGACCACCTGAAAGCCCCGTTCGCCGAGATTGGCTTGCAGCTTCTTCAAATGCGGTATCTCGACGCGGCATGGGCCACAGGCAATTCCCCAGAATGTCAGCAGCGTCACCCGATCGGCACGCTGGTTCTCGAACCGAAACTTTTCACCATTTGCCATCGAGAGCTCAATGTCGGGAGCCGTCTGCAGCAGGAGGCTTTCCGGATCACCGCCACAGGGAGAATGCGTGACGGTGCTGGTCGCGTATCCCAAGTCCTGAGCGAGGAAAATTGCCGACTCGGGGTCGTCGATCCGCGGCTCTACGAAGCGATCGACATGGTCGCGTCCCGCGGTCGTGCTTTGGACGACAAACTGCAATTTGAATCGCGTGTGTTCGGGAAGCTGCGCGATGCACTTGGCGAGCGATTGCCGATCGGCAGCCGTGACGGCGGTCGTGTTTCGGTCGAAGGGCTGCTGAATTCTCGCGACACAACTCGCGCCGTCCGTGATCCAGCTGGAAAGCGGCGTGCGAATCGGAAAAACAGTAACTCCACCTTCCCGAACGGCAGGTTCTGCGGCGCTCGCGTCGAGCTTTTCGGCCTCCAGCCTGTTTACTCGATCACCCCAGGCATCCCCTCCATTGCTGAAGGTGGAACCGACTCCACAGCGTTCGACGCCAGCCTCTTTCGCTTGTTCCTTAAAACCCATTTCGAGTGAAGTTCGCAATTCGCTAGCAGGAAAGTCCGACAGCCACAGAAAATAGACGATCGCGGGACCGGGATGTTTTGCGGATAAAGTCGCCAGTTCCCGACGAAAAACCGGCAATTCGGCACTCTCTTGATCGAACTTGCCATCGCGAACGAATGCCGCCGCATTGACGACGCCATATACCGAATAATTGCCGCCCGGGCTGACCTGCCGCTGGTATTCCGTCGTCACGGGGAATAGCAGATAGTTCCTTTCCTCCGCCGCGCCCGCGGGCAGCAAGGCGAGACTCGCCAGAATAGCTGGCAATGCGGCATGCAGAGCTGCGAACAAAGGGAATCGCATCAAACAATCCTCGACGCGGAGAGTAGAGACCAATGCCGCGTCATTGTCGCAATGCCGAGACTGCAGTTTCAAGCGCAGACGTCTATTTTTCGAGGGACGAGGAGTCGACCGCTGAATCAGCCGGCGGGATTTGCTTTCCGTGCGGGTCCGTGGCCACGCCCGCCAGTTCCGCGTCGAGCTCGGCTTGCAACTCGGGATCGAGAAAGTGTTCCATCCGCTCGGCCGCGTCGTGCAGGTGGTCGCGGGGCAGGTCGAAGTGGGTATCGAGGTAGGTCTCCCAGAGGCGATGGGCCCGGACCAGTTTGCGAGCGACGGTGCGGCCGGCGTCCGTCAGTCGCGCCTGTCCCAAGCGATCCTTGGCGGTCCAACCGAGATGGGCAATCCTCCACGAGGCGAGCCAGCGGACGAATGGACTGGCGGAGTGTTCGTCGATCCCGCTCCTCGTGCTCTCACCACGGACCCCTGACAACTCAATACTGACACCTGTCGCCTGGTCACGCTCCTCGGCCCGATAAAGCCCCGCAATCACATCCTCGCTCGTAATCCGCACCGCGAGCAGCAGGTTACGCAGCCACCGACTGGCGAGGCCCGAGCGCGGCGAAAAGACGACTGCCAGCGCGAACTGCCCGCCGGCGACGACCGCCATCATACCGGCGACGCTGGTATCGAGCGCTGCGCCGAGCACGTATCCGAGCGCCGCCGAGACGATGCCGATCGCCATCGCCCAGGCGATCATCATCGACAACCGCGACGACAGGAGATCGGCGGCTGCGGCCGGCACGATGAGCATTGCCACGACCAGGATCGAGCCAACCGCCTCGAACGAAGCGACGGTCGCCACCGAGACCATCGCCATTAAGAGGTAATGCACCACCGCGACGCGAACGCCCATGGCCGCAGCAAGCGCCGGATCGAACGAGACAATCTTCAGCTCTTTCCAGAAGAGCGCGACGAAGCCGATCGTAACGACGAGCGTTGGCAAGAGCGCGAGAATCGGCCGCGAAATCTGCCAGCCGTAGAATTCCTGGGTAACGCCGGCGAAGTCGATCTGTCCCTGCAGGACGCAGTCGACATCGAGATCCGCATGTCGGACCCAGCCTTGTATGAGCACGACTCCCAGGGCGAAGAGCGAAGTGAACACAATTCCCAGGCTCGTGTCTTCCGACACGCGGCCCAGGCTGGAGAGGCCTTGCGTCAGCGCTGCGGTGACGACTCCCAGTACGAGCGCCCCGATGAAGATCGGCCAGCCCGTGAGTTGTCCGCTGAGCAAGTAGGCGATCACAATGCCTGGCAACACGGCGTGGCTGATCGCGTCGCCCAGCAGGCTCATCCGGCGGAGGACCAGGTAGCAGCCGAGGATTGCACAACTCGCGGCTGACGCGCTGCCGACCGCGATCGTCCAAAGCGGGGCCGCCAGATCGCGCGGCACTCCCGATGCCGCGGGACGCGTGACCCATTCGAGACCGATGACGACCAAGGCGAGGCTCATGGCGAGGTAACTTGCGAGCAGCCACCACTCGTTCCAGGCCCACGCTGTCTGGGGAGCAGCGAACGATTGGCGCGAGGCGACAGCCGTGCTCATGGCGCCACCTCGGATGCGGGCCAGCGGCCGGCGGCCACCAATTTGGCTTGTAACTCGTCGGACAGGGCAGGGGGGAGGTGGTCGTCGACCGAGACGCTCGCGAGGTTCACCACGCTGCCGGCCTGCTCGGGATACTCGGCCAGGAACGTCTGCCAGAGCCGATGACCGCGGGTCGCTTCGAGCGCTTGTTGCCAACCCTGATCGGTCAGGGCCACGCGGCCGCCGGGTAGCGGTAGTACGAGGCCAGCGACGGCCGCCTCCTGAACGAGCTTTTGTGCCTCGGCTGGCGACCACGCTCGCAAGCTGAGCAGATCGTCCTGCGGCACCGAGCGCTGGCGAAAGCCGCTGGATTCGATCAATTCATACAGGGTTCGCAGGAGTTGCCGCTCTTGCCAGGAGCGCCGGAACCGGCGGTGCGCCAGGATGCGGGCGATGGCGCCGCGGCGATGGCCCAGCAGCATCGACAGCAGGAACAGGGCTGCTCCGGTAAGCACGATCACCGGACCGGCGGGGAGCTTGTCAAACGTGTAACTCAGCGTGGTTCCCACGACGCCGGTGACGAACCCCAGTCCGCCGGCCAGCACCAAGAGCGTGCTAAGGCGATCGGTCCAAAACCGGGCGGCGGCCCCCGGCATGATCAAGAGCGCCGAGATCATGATCACGCCGACGGTCGGCAGGCCGATGACGACGGCGGCAGCCACAAGCGACATGAGCAGGAGATCGATCGCATAGACGGGCCAGCCGAGCGACTGGGTGAAATCGGCGTCGAACGAGACGGCGAGAAACTCTTTGTAGAGGACGACGATGGCGGCCAGGCAGATCGCCGCTGAGGCGAGGATAATCCAGACGTCCGCGCCGGTGATGCCGGTCGTTTTTCCCAGAATGAACGACGACAATCCTGCCTTGTTGCCGACCGAACCCATTCGCTGGATGATCCCCATCAGCGCAATGCCAAGGCCGAAGAAGACGCTGAGGATGATGCCGATGGCGGCGTCGTCGCGAACCCGCGTCCAGCGGACGAGGGCCGAGATGATCGCGACGCCGAGAATGCCGCTGGCGAGCGCCCCGAGCAGCATCGCGGGTAGATTGCGCTCGCCGAGGACGAGAAACGCGAGGCACACGCCGGGAAGCGCCGCGTGCGAGAGGGCATCTCCAGTCAGGGCCCGCTTGCGGAGGACGGCAAACGCACCGACGATCCCGGCGCCGGCTCCGAGCAAACTCACGCCGCAGAGGATCACGACGAAGTTGTAGTTCTCGCGCAGCGCGTGCAGGGCCGACTCAATCATGGAGCGCCGCTCCCGGCTGCGATTGCGTCTGCGGCGGCATCAAGCAAGGCCAGGCGGCCGCCGTAGGTTTTGCGGAGATTGTCGGGCGTGAACGTTGTCTCGCGCGGTCCCGCGGCGACGAGTCGCACGTTGAGGAGCACGACGTAGTCAAAGTACTGCGGCACGGTTCGCAGGTCGTGATGGACCGCAATGATTGCCTTTCCTGCAGCACGCAGATCGGCCAGGACCTGGAAGATCAGCCGCTCGGTGGCTGCGTCGACGCCGGCCATCGGCTCGTCCATGAAATAGATGTCGGCCCGCTGGGCGAGGGCCCGGGCGAGGAACACTCGCTGCTGCTGTCCGCCGGAAAGCTGGCCGATTTGCTGGTGTTCGTACTGGGCCAGACCCACCTTTTCCAAGCATTCGCGGGCCCATTCGCGCTCGTCCCGGCCCGGGCGTCGGAACCACCCGAGCCGGCCGTAAGTTCCCATGAGCACGACGTCGAGCACGCTGACGGGAAAATCCCAATCGACGCTTTCCCGCTGCGGCACGTAGCCGATTCGCTGGCGGACACGCGCCACGGGCTCGCCGAAGATTTGCGCCCGGCCGCTGGCCAAGGGGACGAGACCGAGCACCGCCTTGATGAGCGTGCTCTTGCCGGCTCCGTTCGGGCCGACAATTGCCGCGAGCTGCGGCTGGTGCAGCTCCAGATCGACATCCCATAGCACCGGCTTTCGGTGATAGGCGACGGTCAGATCGTGGATGTCGAGAAGGGAGTTCACGAGTTGTCACTTGTCATTGGTCACTGGTCGCTTTCCCTAGCCCTAGCCTCCATCCCTAGCCCCTTCCTTCTCACCGCAGCGCTTCAACTATCGTCTGCACATTGTGCCGCACCATTCCTTCGTAGGTACCTTCCAGCGTGCCGTCCTCGCCCATCGCGTCGGAGAAGAGAGTTCCGCCGATCTTCACCGTGTGGCCGCGGGCG
This sequence comes from Pirellulaceae bacterium, assembly GCA_025459145.1. GTDB lineage: Bacteria > Planctomycetota > Planctomycetia > Pirellulales > Pirellulaceae > CAYLLN01. The sequence continues at coordinate 5,456 of JALORD010000016.1, forward strand.
GCGCAACCTTCGAGGAGCGATTTGATATTCTGATCGGCGACGCTGGTTTCGACAAAGACCGCAGGAATCTTGCGCTCGACCAGAAAGCCCACGAGCTGCGTGACATCGCGCACTCCCGCTTCGCTGTCGGTGCTGATCCCCTGAATGCCGCGGACCTCGACGTCGTAGGCCCGGCCGAAATAGCGGAAGGCATCGTGGGCCGTGACCAGGACCCGCTGATCTTTGGGAACCGCCGCAAGTTCGCTGCGCGCTGCACCGTCCAGCTCCGCCAGACGTGTCTGGTAGGCCTCGCAGGCTGCCCGATACTCGCTGGCATGCTCGGGATCGAACTTCGCGAGTGCGTCGCGAACCGCGCCGGCCGCTTCGCTCCAGAGCGACACATCGAACCAGACGTGCGGATCGTGAGCGCCGCTTTCGTCGGTGAGCAGCTTGTCAGGGGAAATCGCTTCGGCCACCGCAATCGTGGGCTTCTTGGCACTCATCCGCTCGAGCAGTTCCGCCAGTTTTCCTTCCAGGTGTAATCCCGAATAGAAAATGACGTTGGCCCGGTTGAGCTGGCTGATATCGGCGGGGGACGACTTGTAAAGATGCGGATCGACGCCGGGGCCCATCAGGGCCGTCACTTGCACGTGCTCGCCGCCGATGTTCTTCACGAGGTCGGCCACCATTCCGGTTGTGGCGACAGCCGTGATCGGCCCCGTGCTGGTTTTGTTTCGACTGGTACCAGTCGCGGGCGAGCCTTCGCAACCAACGACGCCGAGTACCGTAACGAGCGCGATCCAGAGGCCTCTGCGCATAAACCGATCCGCCGCGGCTTAAAGAAGTACGAACAGCCGCACTGTTTTATGGTAGCAAAACTTTGTTTTTGAACAGTCAAAATTATGGTCGGCGGAACGAATTCCGTCAAGCGATGATTTTTGACTTCTGGCAGGTTGGTCGCAGCCAGTTGAGGTCGGTCGACGCCGTGGGTCGACGAATTTTGCCGTCGAATGCCAGTCCGTTGGCGACGCTCGGCATCGCACAACATTCCCCGATCAAGGCGTGACAATCGCTAGGTTGATACTGGGCCTTCCAACTTGCGGAAGAAGGCATAGACGACGAGCCCCACGAGCAGGAGCGCGCCGACGGCAGGAATCTGGTAGCGATCGGTGGCCGATGCTTTTTCCGACAGGCTGGCCAGGATCATGCTGCCGACGACGAGCGCCGCGGCTGCCAGATAGAAAAGCGGCGTCAGTGGATAGAACCACACCCGGTAAGGACGCGGAGCATCGGGCATCTTCACGCGGAGGACAAACACGGCGGCGACGACCAGGGCGTAAAAGATCGTACCTCCCAGAACGACGAAGTCGGTCAGCGTATTGAAGGCGTCGCGCGGCTGTTCGCGTAACGCGAACGCGATCACGATCAGGGCCAGCGACCAGCCCGACTGGGCCAGAATCGCGTTGAAGGGCGTTTTGAAACGCGGATGAACGTGACTCATCGCCCTTGGAAAGAGGCGGTCGCGGGCCATCGCGAAATAGATGCGCGGCCCAGCGAGTAAGTTGGAATTGAGCGCCCCGAACATCGAGATCATCACGCCAGCGGCGGCGAGCGGCACGCCGTAGGGACCGAGCACGAGTTCAAAAACATCGGCGGCGACGGTCGACGACTTTTGAATCGAAGCAATCGGCAGACAGAGGTGATAGCCGATGTTGGCCCCGACGTAGACGAGCGTGACCACGACGATTCCGAGGCCCAGACCGAGCGGCACGTTGCGCTCCGGCTGGCGAATTTCTTCAGCCACCGGGCCGATGTTGATCCAGCCGTCGTAGGGCCAGAAAACGGCGACCATCGCGATGCCGAAGGCGCGGATGATATCGGGCGACAGCGAAGTCGGCCAAATCGTCGAGAGATTGTCCATGCTCCACCTGCCAAAGGCGAGCGGGCCGAGCATGAGAACGAGAAGGAAACCGACCTTTAGGACTGTGGTGATGTTCTGAGTGCGAGCGGCGGCGCGGATGCCGATCGCATTGATCCAGGTGAGCGACAGGACGGCGAGCACGGTGACGGCACATTGCTGCCAGTGCGAGAGCGGCACGAAATCGGCCAGAAACCCCGGCAAGAGGCCCGTCTTCTCGGCCGATTCGAGCATGCCGTTGAAATAAATCACGGTGCCACAGGCCAGGCTGCCGAGCGAACCGGTGCGAATGATCGAGAACTCGGCCCAGCCCCAGAGAAACGCCGTCACGCGGCCATACGCCTCGCGGAGATAGACGTAAGGCCCGCCGGCGTGTGGCAACATCGCAGCCAGTTCCGCCAGCGAGAGCGAACCGCACAGCGTGGCGAGTCCTCCGACGATCCACACCAGCATGATCGCGCCGAAGTAGGGAACCTCGTTGTCGATGCTGCTGACCTTCAGGAAGATGCCGCTGCCGATGATCGACCCGACGACGAGCGTCACAGCGTCGAATGGTCCCAGCACGCGGGGGAGCACTTCGACGAACCGCGGATCGGGAGCGGCGGGCAGAGGGGGAGTCGAAGCGTGATCGGAAGATTGGTAGGGATTCGGTTCAGTCGGCGCGGGGGAATTCATGCGACAAAGATTAGCGGACGGCAGGGCGAAAGTCCAAAGGAAAGGTCCATTGCTCAGTTGTCCGTGGTCCGTCGTCCGTGGGAAGGATTCGGCGTCGGCGGGAGGTCCAACTGACGACTGACCACGGACAATTTGCCTCCCCCTGTCCCGTGCCTGGGGGCGGGCTACAATGCCGGGGTTCCTTCGATCCTTTACAAGTTGAACCGTCCCGATGACCGGCCCCCTCTTAAGGACGCCGCTGGCTGACTGGCACTCCGCGCACCGCGGCCGCATGGTCGATTTTGCGGGGTGGTCGATGCCGGTCCAGTATGGCTCGATCGTCGAGGAACATCACGCCGCCAGACGGGCCGCGGCCCTGTTCGATGTTTCGCACATGGGGCGGCTGCGACTGGACGGCCCTGGCGCCGAAGCGCTGCTCGACCGCCTGCTGACGCGAAAGGTCGTCGGCATGGGGCCCGGCAAGATTCGCTATTCGCTCGTCTGCAACGAGCAGGGCGGCATTCTGGACGATGTGCTCGTCTATCATCTTCAGGAACACGGCGGCGGACTGTATTACCTGCTGGTGGTGAACGCCAGCAATCGGGAGAAGATCGTCGCTTGGATTCAGTCGCAAATGCGGCCCAACGATGATGTGCAGCTCGTCGATCAAACGGTTTCGACGGCGATGATCGCCGTACAGGGTCCGGCTGCGCTCCGCTCCGTCGAGCCGATCGTGGGGGCAGATGTGGGAGGCCTGGGATATTACACGGGCCTGGAAACGACGATTTGCGGTCATGCTGGCATCGCCAGCCGAACGGGGTACACGGGCGAGGACGGCTGTGAGCTGATTGTTCCGGCCACGGCCGCCGTGGAAGTGTGGGAGAAAATTCTGGCGCATGGACAGGAGGCTGGAGCGGCCGCCGCGGGATTGGGAGCTCGCGATACACTGCGGCTAGAAGCGGCGATGCCCCTGTATGGCCACGAGCTGACCGAAACGATCGATCCGATCGCAGCGGGACTCGATTTCGCCGTGAATTTGCCCGGGCGGGATTTTCTCGGCCGCGACGCGATCATGGCGGCAAAGGACCGGCCGGATCGACCGGTCCGCGTGGGCCTCGTGCTCCATGGCCGTCGCGCCGCCCGCGAGCATTATCCCGTGCTTTGTGACAGCAAAGTGGTTGGCGAAGTGACGAGCGGCACATTCTCGCCGACGCTCGAAAAGCCGATCGCGATGGCGTATGTCCCTCCGCAATGCGCGCCCGAAGGGACTGAACTGGCCGTCGATATTCGCGGCACCATCGAGCCTGCTCTAGTCGTGAAGCTGCCGTTCTATCGTCGTCCGTCGTAAGGACTTGTCAATTTTGATCCACCGGAACCAAGTTTGGTTCCGGCTAGGGGAGGTGAAGATGACGCCGAAAGATCTGCTGTACGCCGAGACGCATGAATGGGTCCGCATTGCTGAGGAAGGGGGCCGCAAGGTGGCGACCGTCGGGATCTCCGACTTTGCGATCCAGCAGCTCACGGACCTCGTGCACATGGTGCTGCCCAAAGTAGGGACGCAGCTCAAAGCGGGGCAGGAATTCGGCGAGGTCGAGTCGGTCAAAGCCGTCAGCTCGCTCTATAGCCCCGTGACCGGCGAGATTGTGGCCGTCAACAGCGACTTGCCGAACAAGCTCGAGTCGCTCGGCAGCGATCCCTACGTCGGCGGCTGGATGATCAAAGTGGCCATCAGCGATGAGTCTTCGCTCGCAAAACTGATGGACGCCGCGGCCTACGAACGACAATGTGCGGCGGAGGGATAGTCCGCGCTTTACCACCAATGACAAGTGTCGAGTGACAAGCGACCAGGAATGTCCCTTGTCGGTCGTCCTACGTGAGTTCGCATGCCCTACTTCTACAACACTCCCGCCGATCAGCAGGCGATGCTCGCCGCGATCGGTGTATCGTCGATCGACGAGCTGTTTGCCCAAGTCCCCGCGGAACTTCGGCTCGGGCGGCCGCTCGATTTGCCCCCGGCGTTATCTGAACTGGAACTGGCGCAGCATCTCGGACGGTTGGCCGCGCAGAATGCCCATATTGGCGAGAAAGTCTGCTTTCTCGGCGGCGGAGCGTACGACCATTTTGTGCCGGCCGTGGTTGATTGCGTAGCCGGCCGCGGCGAGTTCTATACGTCGTACACGCCGTATCAGCCTGAGGTGGCGCAGGGCAACTTGCAGGTGATGTTCGAATACCAGACGCTCATCTGCCAGTTGACCGGCCTGGATGTGAGCAACGCCAGCCTGTACGACGGCGGTAGCGCGGCGGTCGAGGCGGTGCTGCTCGCCATGAGCGTGACCGGCCGGCAGGCGAAGGTCGTGACGCTGGGGAGCGTGCATCCGCAGTATCGCGAAATCCTCGAGACGTACTTCGCCTGCTTGGGGGCGAAGCTAGTCACCGTGCCGACGCCGCGCGGGGCGGCTGACTTGGCCGAAGTGGCGGCCGTCGTCGATGGCGAGACGGCGTGCATTCTGGTCCAGCATCCGAACTTTTTTGGCTGCTACGAGGATGTTTCGGCGCTGGCGAAAATCGCTCATGACGCCGGCGCGCTGCTGGTCCAGTCGTTCGACCCGATCAGCCTGGGATTGCTCAAGCGGCCAGGCGATCTGGGGGCCGATGTGGCCGTGGCCGAAGGGCAATCGCTCGGCACGCCGCTCCTCTACGGCGGTCCGTATCTGGGAATCATGGCCTGCCGCGAGCAGTTCGTGCGGCGGATGCCGGGGCGAATTGCCGGGCAAACGGTCGATCGCCGTGGTCGGCGGTGCTGGGTGCTGACGCTACAAACCCGCGAGCAGCACATTCGCCGTGAGAAGGCCACGAGCAACATCTGCACGAATCAAGGGCTCTTCGCCTTGCGGGCGGCGATCTACCTGGCCGAGATGGGCCCGCAGGGGCTGGCCGAGACTGCCGAACTCTGCGTACGCAAGGCGCACTACGCGCGCGAGCGTCTGACGGTCGGTTCGCGTCTGTCGGCGGCGTTCGACCAGCCGACGTTCAAGGAATTCGTCATTCGCGATTCGCAGGGACAGGTCGAAGAGCTTCTCGCCCAGGGACTCGATGCCGGGTACCTGGCGGGAATCCCGCTTGGCCAGTGGTATCCGGAATTGGCCGACTGCTTCCTTGTGGCGGTGACCGAGAAACGGACGAAGGCCGAAATCGACGGCCTGGCCGAGATTTTGGCTGCCAAACGCGAGTCCACAGCACCTCGGCCGCACGCGCGACTGGCGAAGACGATGGTTTAATTGTTTCGCGCGAACGATTAACGAAATGTATCGCGATGCGTAATCTTAAATCCACCACGCTGCTGTTCGAACTTTCCCAGCCCGGCCGGCGCGGGGCGTCGTTGCCGCCGTGCGATGTTCCCGCCCCCGAGGTGAGCGAGCTGATTCCGGCCGCGGCGCGGGCCGGCGGTCCGCCACCGCTGCCGGAAGTTGCCGAGCCCGAAGTGATTCGCCACTTCACGAATCTGTCGACGCTCAATATGTCGGTCGACACCCACTTCTATCCGCTCGGCAGTTGTACGATGAAGTACAACAGCAAGCGGAACGAGCGGATGGCGGCCCTGCCAGGCATTGCCGATCTGCATCCGCTCGCCCCCGAGGAAACGATTCAGGGACTGCTCGCGCTGCTTTACGAACTGCAGTTGATGCTTGGCGAGATTGCCGGTTTGCCCGCCGTTTCGCTGCAGCCCGCGGCCGGGGCTCATGGAGAGCTGACGGCGCTGATGGTCGCTGCCGCTCACTTCCGGCACTTAGGCCAAGCCCGGACAAAGGTCCTGGCGCCCGATAGCGCCCACGGGACCAACCCGGCTAGCGCCAAAATGGCCGGCTTCGACTTTGTCACGGTAAAGAGCAACGCCTCGGGCTTCGTCGACATGGACGATCTGGCCGCCAAGCTCGATGACCAGATTGCCGTGTTCATGATCACCAATCCCAGCACGCTGGGGCTTTTTGATCGGCAGGTGAGCGAGATCGCCAGGATAGTGCATGCGAAAGGCGGCCTCATCTATCTCGACGGCGCGAATATGAACGCGATCCTCGGGATCGCACGCCCAGGCGACTTTGGCGCCGACATGATGCACTACAATCCCCACAAGACCTTTAGCGGTCCCCACGGCGGCGGGGGGCCGGGCGCGGGGCCGATCTGTGTGACGGAGACGCTTGGCGCGTACCTGCCGACGCCCGTCGTCGAGCAGCGTAATGGGCACTATGTGCTGGCTACCAATCGCCCGCTGTCGATCGGCCGCGTGCGCAGCTTCTTTGGCAACGTTGGCGTTTTGGTGCGGGCCTACTGTTATCTGCGGACACATGGACCGGAAGGGCTCAAGGCCGTTTCCGAGAATGCCGTGCTCAACGCCAACTACCTGATGAGCCGCGTGAAGCACATTTTGCCGGTGCCGCACGGCGAGCGGTGCATGCACGAGTTTGTCGCCACCGCCGCTCCGCTCAAAAAGAATCACGGAGTCACGGCGATGGACCTCGCCAAGCGATTGCTGGACTTCGGATTCCATGCCCCAACCGTCTATTTCCCGCTGACGGTTCCCGAAGCGATGATGATCGAGCCGACCGAGACCGAGAGCAAAGAAACGATGGACGCTTTTGCCGAGGCTCTGTTTCGCATTACCGAAGAGTCGCCGGAACTCTTGCACGATGCGCCGCATAGCACGCTCGTCAGCCGACCAGACGAAGTGCAGGCTGCCCGCAAGCCGATCATGAAATGGACGGCCGAGGTGGGGCCCGCCTCGTGATGCGGTTGCGACTGATTGTCGATCCACCGGCGCGCGGCACCTGGAACATGGCGGTCGACGAAGCTCTGCTCGAATCGGCAGCGTGTGGCGGACCGGCGACGCTGCGGTTCTACCAGTGGAGCGAACCGACGCTCTCGCTGGGCTATTTTCAGGCGCTGGCTGATCGGGACCAGCACCCGGCCAGCCGGTCCTGCCCGCTCGTACGCCGGGCCAGCGGCGGCGGAGCGATCCTGCACGATCGGGAGCTGACGTATTCGATTGCGATGCCGCTCGCGTCGCGTTTCGGCCGGGCGGCCGATTCGCTCTATACCCGCGTCCATCAGTCGCTCCTTGAAACGCTGGCCGGTGAGGGAGTGCGTGCGACTCTGTTTGGCGGCACCCATGCGTCGCACGGCGCAAGCGCGGTAGCTGCACCTCCACTACTCTGTTTTCAGCGCCGCAGTGCGGGGGACGTCGTGGCCGGAGTCCAGGCCGCCGACAAAATCGCCGGCAGCGCGCAGCGCCGGCAACGAGGAGCCTTACTGCAGCATGGCAGTATACTGCTGGCACGATCGAATCGCGCACCCGAGTTGTCTGGCATCGCCGAAGTCGCTGGGGTAGCGCTTTCGCCGCACACTTTGATGGACCTGTGGACCCCGCGGCTGCTCGCGGCACTTGGGGCCGAGGGGGCCGACATCAGCTCGCTCTCGGCCGACGAGCAGAAGCTAGCAGCTGGGTTCGAGCGGGACCGCTTCGCCTCGTCCGAGTGGGAAAACCGCAGATAATCGCCGCCCCCACTCTTGGCGGATTGACGAAAATCGGGAACTTGCGAGAAATTCATTGTCAGAGTCGCTTGCATGTTGACGCCTGTTGTGGCGATAATACTTGCAGGTGATGGTTGCTCGACTCTGCCTAGTTTCCCGTCCAAGGGCGGATTGACCAGCTTTAATTCTCTTTTCTATTCTGCTGGCATCGGCGTTTGGTTTGGCTAGGACTTGGGTGGGTTTTTCCGAAGGCATCGGCAGGTACTTTGCCGGTGTACCGCTGCGTTGGTCGAGGTGCTCAGTTCTGCCATTATTTCGGTTCCGTCGACCTCGGCCCGATTCGCATCCTCTCGGAGATGTTGTCAGATGCTCGTCCGACTCAAAATTCTGCAAGGATCGAACGCAGGAAAAGAGATCAAGATCCCCGTACCCAAGTGCCTGATCGGCCGGGGGGATGATTGTCATCTGCGCCCGCAGAGCGACGCCGTCAGTCGCCAGCACTGCGTGATCATCACCACGGATAGCGAAGTCGTGGTGCGCGATCTCAATAGCCGCAATGGTACCTACGTAAACGGCGAACGCGTGGGTGAAGAAGCTGTTCTGCTGATGGGGGATGTGCTCCGCGTGGGGCCCCTTGAATTTGAAATGGTCATCGAGCAAACGGCGGCCAAGATCAAGCGTTCGAAGGTTTCCGACATCAAGGAAGCGGTTGCCCGGACGGCCGAAGGGGGGGGCGGCTCGGAGGAAAGCGGTCTCGACGATATCGAAGGCTGGCTGACTGAGGGGGACCAGGAAGATCGGGTCCGCAAGTTCACCGACCCAGACACGCGTCAGTTCCGCCTGGACGACACCGAGAATCCCGACACACAGGTTACGATTCAGGAAGCCTCGGCTGCGGATACCAAATCGCTCGACGCTGGTGGGAAGCGTCCCGACAAAAAACCAGCCGGCAAGCTTCCTCCCCGCCCTTCGACCCAGCTCAAGGATTCTCGCGAAGCGGCCGCCGACATGCTCAAGAAGTTTTTTAATCGACGATAAAGCCGGATCTTGCTAAGGGCGGAGTTCGTTCCCGCGCCACGATTCAACCTCTCCGAAAAGCCCGCGACAGACTTGTCGCGGGTTTTTTGTTGCCTTTCTCCCCAAGCGGGTGAAATCCGCCGCGACTGCTCAAGATTTGCCTCGGCCAAGTAGAATACCAGCTAACGTTCTGGTCCCTGCCGCAACTCGTCGGCATTCGTGAAACTTGCGCGCCCGGCTGGTAGTAGAACCTCGCGAAGGCAGCGTTCGACGGCATGAGTCCTCCCGCCCACGAAGACCTGCAGACACTGGTCAAACAGTGCCTGGAGGGAAATCAGTCAGCGATGCTGGCCTTGGTCGATCGTTTTCGGGGGCAGGTCTTTGGACTTTGCTACCGAATGCTTGGCCAGCGGCAAGATGCGGAGGACGCTGCCCAGGAAACCTTTGTGCGGGTCCTGCGGAACCTTCATCGCTGGGATCCGGAGCGGGCATTCGAACCCTGGCTTTTGGCGATCGCGGGCAACCGCTGCCGGACGGCGATTTCCACCCGGCGGCGCCGGCCAGCGGGGGAAGGGCTGATTGAGCAGATTCCGGACAATACTCCAGACGAGCAATCGGCCGCCAGCCTTTCGGAGGAAGTCCACCGGGCACTGGCCACCGTACGGCCGGAATACCGTCAGGCGTTTGTCCTGTTCCACGAACAAGAGTTGAGTTACGCCGAGATTGCCGAAGCGATGGAAGTTCCCCTGGGAACGATCAAAACCTGGGTCCATCGGGCTCGTCGGGAATTGGTCGAAGAATTACGTCGTCGCGGAGTTGTGCCGGAGTCGCGCCATGCAGTGCCACGAGTTTGAACAGCGACTTAATGATCTGCTTGACGAGCGGCAGTCGCCTGAGCGCGACCAGGTTCTGGCGGCCCATGCTGCGCAGTGCACGGATTGCCGGCAACTTCTGGTCGGGCAACAAGTCCTGCTCGAGGGGCTGCGCACCGGTCCTGGTGTGGGGCTTCGCGACCGGTTCGCCGCGGCCGTGATCGCTTCGCACTCGAGCCATGCCGCTGCAACTCAATTGGCTGCGAGCAGAGGGCTAGGTGCGGACAAGTCGTCCTTGGGCTGGCTGGTTGGGTTGGGTTTGGCAACCGCAGCGGCCGCTCTGGTGGCCGTGTCGATCTTCCTGGCCTCGGAGCCCGAGGGACCGCAGTTGGCAGGGGTAGCAGGAGCCAACCAGATGGGCGGCCTGGCAGGGGAAGACACTGGCAAATCGCGCGCCCGGGCCAAGGGGCTCTCGCAATACACGCCTGACGGCGGTTACGGAGTCGCGATCGCCGAATTTGTGCCGGAGGCTGTCGAGCAGTTTGAGAACGTGGAGCGCTATGCTCCCGGCATTCGGCCCCTTCGGGTATCGTTCGCCATGCTGTGGGATGCTTTGCGGCGAACCATTCCCGGCCTCTATGACGGCGCACCGCCCAGCGACAAGGCTTGGCTGAGTCCGACAAACTTCGAGCGAATCGTCTGATTCGCTCGCTGGCGGGTGCTGGCCTCGCCTCGGCACAGCTCTCAAAGCGGCAGCGCCAGGACTCCGCCGACGGACACTCGTCGGCTTCTTTAAGTCTGGCGACGATCCTGACCTGACCCCGGCAGCGGCATTCGGCCCGTCATAACCGGCACAGGCTGCCCCTTCGCGCCGGCTATCCCTGGCCGAATTCTTTCGCGCATCCGCACGCTTTCCCTACGCAGTGTATTTTTCCCAGTCGGACTCCGATCAATCCTGTACTCGCCGACGCAGTTTGTGCCAGAGCCATAACCTCTGCCAGCTGTGAAAGCCCCGCAAACAAAGCGGTCCCCGCAGTCCTCCCACTCCCCCGCAGAATCCGGAGCATTGACCGTGACCAAGCCCAAGCAGGTCGAAGTCAAGATGGATCGTCGTAACGCTAATCGCCGCCAGGAGGAACGGCGCAAAGAGGCCGCCGCAGTGGCCGTCGAACGGCGCCAAGGCGAACGGCGGGTCAAGGTACCTCGCCGGCGACAGATCGATCCCACCACCTGCGAGCGGGATTACTCAGCCGACGAGATCGAGTTCATGCACGCACTGGACGCTTACAAGCGGACCAGCGGCCGGATGTTCCCCACCTGCAGCGAAATCCTGGAAGTGATCCGCGGCCTGGGATATTCGCGTTCCTCCGAGGCGGTCAACGCCGAAATCGCTCCCCCCGCCGTAGAACAAGCGGAACCGGCTGATCTGGACCTGCTCGAAGACGAAGAATAGTCGTCGGCAGGCTGACTACGTTGCCAAGGCACGGCCGAAGGCCGATCAGCATCTGGGCTCTCGGCCAGCAACTTGAGCGAAATTGCTCTTGCTGCGTGCATTTTGCGGAAGTATCGTTCGGGCGCTTGTTCGCATTGTGAACTTCCTGTCCCGTCCCGGACTCCGCGCTGTGAACCGAACTTCCCTGGCACCGCTGGCACTCGTAGCGCTGGCCGCTGCGCTGGCGGGTGCTGGATGTCGGGCGGTGGCCACGGGGCGCAACGTCGACGGCGTCCGGTATTTTCAGCAGGGACAATATCCCGTCGCACTTCAGCGATTTGATGCGGCACTGACCATCGATCCGCGGAACCCGGATTCGTACTACAACAAGGGTGCGGTCCTGCATCGCACGGGAATTGCGAACAAGGATCAAAACGCGCTCGCGCAGGCCGAGTCGCTTTATCGGCAATGCCTCGACTACAACCCCAATCACGTCGATTGCCATCGGGCCCTCGCGGTCCTGCTCACCGAAACGGGCCGCATTCCTGACGCGTTCGATGGGCTCAAGGGTTGGGCGGCACAGAACCCAACCAATAGCGACGCCCGAGTGGAACTTGCCCGCCTGTACGAGGAATACGGCGACCAGGCTTCCGCAAACTTCTATCTGACCGAAGCGCTCACGATCAACAGCCGCGACTGGCGAGCCCATGCGGCCTTGGGGCGTCTCAAGGAGCAAAACGGCGACCTGGCCCAGGCCCTGCAGAATTATCAGCGGGCCTATGAACTGAATCGCTTTCAGCCGCAGCTTGAGCAGCGGATCGCCGACTTGAGCAAGCGCGCTCCCACCGCAACGCCGGGCACAACGCTCGGGAGTACGCCGCCCCTTCCCACGGCTCCGCGGAACGCGACGGGCCCGCGGCCGTACCTGCGCTATTAGCCTCGGAATTCAGGCTATTCGGCTCGGTGGCCGACGCCGTGCTGAGCGGGAAGTTGTAGACCGACTTTGAAACGGGATTAGGACCGCGAATTCCCGGTAAAACGGCTGTTCGCATTTCGCTGGGCTCGCGCTTCTCGAGCAGGCAACCGGCTTCTTGTCCGCTCTGCTGCCACTTGACGCGAAGCGTAGAATAGTGGGTTCCCGCTATTCCATCCTGGTTCGCGATTTGCTTCGATGACAACTCTCTCTCGGCAATCCCTGGTATGCAGCCTGGCCGCAGTTTTACTAGTGCTAACCTCTGCGGCCCTGGCGGCGGAGCCGGTCGCTACGACCCCGGGCGAGCCCGCAGCCAGTTTTGACTGGAATCAGTGGCGAGGGCCGACTCGCGATGGGCAACTGCCGGGACCGGCCTGGCCCCCATTGCTCGACGAGACCCATTGGAAGCCGCTCTGGCGGGTGCCGCTCGGCCCAAGTTACTCCGGGCCGCTCGTGGTCGGAAACCGCGTCTTCACCACCCAGACCCGCGACAAGACGACGGAGGTTGTCAGCGCCCATGATCGAGAAACAGGCCAGACCGTGTGGCAGGTCGAGTGGCCGGGCTCGGTCAAAGTACCCTTCTTCGCAGCCGCGAACGGCGACTGGATTCGGGCCACGCCCGCCTGCGACGGCGAGCGGCTGTATGTCGCCGGAATACGGGACGTGCTTGTTTGCCTGCAAGCGGCCGACGGGAAAGAACTCTGGCGAGTCGATTTTGTCGAGCAGCTGAAAACGCCGGTGCCGGCGTTCGGCTTCGTCAGTTCGCCGCTCGTGGTGGGTGAGCACCTCTATGTGCAGGCCGGAGCGGCTGTCGTCAAATTGAATAAACGAGACGGCAAGGTAGTCTGGCGCTCGCTCGAGGACGGCGGGGGGATGTGGGGAAGCGCGTTCTCGTCGCCAGTTCTGGCGAGCCTCGGCGGCCGCGAGCAGCTGGTCGTACAAACCCGCGAGAAACTGGCCGGGCTCGATCCCGAGACGGGCAAGCCCCTGTGGACCCAAGAGGTGCCCGCGTTTCGCGGGATGAACATTCTGACGCCGACAATTCTCGGCGACGCAGTTTTTACGAGCAGCTACGGCGGTAAGTCGCTGCTGTACCGCCTGGCAGCGAGCGGAAGCGCCGTCGACGAAGTTTGGCAAAACAAGACCCAAGGATATATGTCGTCGCCGGTGGTCATCGGCGGCCATGCCTACTTGCACCTTCGCAACCAGCGGCTGACATGTATCGACCTCGCGACCGGCCAGGAAAAGTGGACGACGACACCATTCGGCAAATATTGGAGCATGATCGCCCGCGGAGACCGGATTCTCGCCCTCGACGAGCGCGGCGACCTGCGGCTGATTCGCGCCACGCCAGAAAAGTATGAAGAACTCTCCAGCCGCAAGATTGCGGATGACGAAACCTGGGCCCACCTGGCGATGGCGGGCAACCAGATCTTCATCCGTGAACTCGGCGCGCTGGCGGCGTATCGCTGGGAATAGCCCTGCCCTCTAGCGTGTCGGCCAGTCAGGGAGCGGCTGCGGGCTGAGGTCGTGCTGCCGCCAGCGTGGCAAACTCCGGGAGCGTTTCCGTCAGGATCTGCCGGATCGCCGTGCGCTCCTCCGCCGGAAGATGCGTGCCGGCTGTGTTGCCGTCCAAAGCTGTGGCCAGATCGCGCAGCACACGCTCGCGCAGCGGCGTTGCCAGGCCGGCGAAAGTCGGCGAGTAAATCATGTAGCTCGTGCGGTGGCGTAAGAGACGCGTCTGGCCGTCGAGATCGCGGAGCGATCGGCCGGCCGCGTCACGTTTGGCTGCTTTGCCAAAGTCGGTGACGAGCGGCGAATCGCCGACCATCCCGGGCACGAGCGGATCCTCGTCGGTAAACAGCAAATACCGCACGAGCGGCTCGGCGAGTTTCGCAACAGCCGCGTCATCGGCATTTCCCGCTGCATCCAGTTCACGGTAGCGGTAGCCGGCCTGCAGGGCTCGATTGACGAAGCCGACCTGGTGCTCGTGCAAAAGCTGCGCAAACAAGTCGCTCGTTTCGCGCGGATAGCGGGACAGGTCGAACCGCTCGCCTGGCGGATTGGGCAACTCCAGGGCTTCGCCATTCTTCCGCTGGATGAGCATATTCGCCCAGTGCTTGCGCATCGCGGGTCCGGTCCCGGTGAGGTGCCAGCCGCCGAAGCGGTCGGCAATCGGCACCGCGTGGCCCGATTGTTCGCGGCGAAAGGCCCGCTCGCCGCCGCCAGTCAGGCCGGGAATGACCGACTCAATCACGAGGCCCGGCACATTCTCCATGTGCCGCGGCGCGTGGCAATTCATGCAGTCGGCAGTCCGGCGGACCAGCGGCTGTCGGCCGCCGCGCAAGCGATCGAACAGGTAAAAGATTCCGCCCAGTTCTGGATCGAGCGAGATCACTTCAATTCGGCCGCCCGGAACAAAGCCGACGTAGGTATCGTCGTTGAAGTAGAGCGCCCGCGGATTGCGGGCCGAAATCAGTCCCTTTTGCAGGCTGGTGGCCGTATACACCATCATCTGCGAGCTGACGGGAACTTCAAGCTGTTCGAGCAGGCTGGTCAGCAAGGGAAGCTCGCCGCTGGTGTCGAGCTCGGGCCCTTCGCCCGCTTCCCACGCCGCGAGCAGCTTCGAAAAGCGATCGTGTACTTCCCGCGTTTCGTAGCCGTGCAGCGGGTTGTAGATGCCGGGGCGAACGGGTGGCGGTTCTTCGCCCGCGGCCGGCATGCCCGCAAAAGTGTGCCAGTTTCCGACGACAATTGCCGCAAGGAAAGAGAGCAGCCGCACGCGCATTCCAGACATTCGCAATAGCTCCGGTGAAATCGCGCGGCTGGCAGCTCGCGGCAAGCGACGGCGAGCCGCGGCGGAGGAGTGTCCGCCCGCGGCTCAGGTCGATTCATTCAGGACAAAGCCTTGTCGGCTCGCACCACGGTTGCCAAAGAGGGCAGGGGAGGGGAGTGGGGCGAGCGACTCAGGCGCGAACTACTTCTTGGCGACTTCCACCTTCTCGCCGGAGCTCTTCCACCCGAGGATTCCCTTCGAGTAGTGCTTCACATTGGTGTAGCCGAGTTCCTTGGCGGCCTTTGCACCCTGCTGGTAGGCCGAGCACTGTTCGTTGGCGCAGTAGGCCACGATCAGGGCGTTCTTGTCCTTGGGGAGCTTGGCAGCCAGGTCAGCCTTCACCTTCGCGAAGTCGACCGCGCCGGGAATGTGCCCCTTTGCGTACGACGCCGAGCCATTGACGTCGATCAGCGTGACGGCCTTCTTCTCGACGGCGGCCTTCAGCTCGTCGTGCGAGATGTCGGGATACTTGTCTTCGGCCATGGCGACGGTACCAAGGACCAGGGTGCAAGCCAGTGCGAGCAACGTTCTCATGAGAAAAACTCTCCACGGGAAAGGGTTCAGTTTCGCGAGCGACATGCCCCGAAACGTGTGATTTCCGATCTACTATTCTGCGCGATCGGCAAGGTCGGCGAAACTATGGGGAGCCGTATCCGCGTTTATCAGCAGCTCTTCTTCCCTGCTGGGTCTTGGCTGAGGAAGGAAGTGGGCCGCAGATAAACGCAGATGCACGCGGATTCGGAAGGGGCGTTATCGTCTGCGAGGGCCCCCCACCGAATCCACGCGACTGCTCTCTGTGTCTCCGTGCCTCTGTGTGAGCATTTAGAACTCACACAGAGGCGCAGTGGCACAGAGGAACGGCAGGGGACGCCTAGGCGCGTAGCTTGTCTGTCGCTCTACCGCGATTCCACCGTCACCGCCATTACCACCGGGGCCGTGCGGTCTTCGCCTTTGACGAGATCGATTTTGGCGATCTCTTCGGCCCTTTCCGGCGTGACCGTCAGGTAGCGGAGTTGTTTGCCGCGGAGGTTAAACGCGAACTTCGATTTCGGCACGTCGACCCGGCGAATGTAGTCGGCGAAGTGTTCGCCGTTTAAGAGCGGGTGATCCTCCGTCTGGCCGTCCTTGTAGTGCAGCCGGACGATCATCGAGACCGACTTGTCGCCGCCGTAGGGGAAGCCCCAGCCGCTGACGCCCGACAGGAGGTGGATCGCCTTGGCAGGCATGTTGCAGGGGAGCGTGACCGACCGCGGCATGGTCGGCGGAATAGCCCCTTCGGGGCCGTGCAGCAGGATCGCGTTGGGCGTTTTTCCCTCTTGCGGATCGACCAGATGGAAAGGCACCCCTTCGAACGTCTTGGGGCTCCAGTCGTCGAACACCAGCCGCTCGCCCACCGCCTCTTCGTCGAAGAACATGCCGCGAGTGCTGAGCACGGTGGCGTATTTTTCGAGCGGGATCGGCACGAACTGGCCGCGCTGCGTAAGGAACTCCAGCAGATCGCGCAGCTCCTCGGGCTTCACCTGTTTTTCAAAGCCGTCGGGCATCAGCGACTTGGGCGAGGCCCGCAGGCTCTCGATATCCTCGCGCTGCACGATGTGCTTCTTCGCTTCGCTGTCGATCAGTTCGATCGAGGTCTTCGTTTCGGAAGCGAGCAGGCCGTTGATGACGACGCCGTCGCCGGTCAGGACCGAATAGACGCGGAAGTTGCCTTCCACGCTCCGGCTGGGATCGATCAGGTGGACGAGCAGTTCGTGCTTCGGATGCACGGCCATGCCGGTCAGGTCGGGACCGATCTTGGCCCCTTCGCCCGAATGCATGTGGCACTTGGCGCACTGATTCTTGAAGACGACTTTGCCGGCGGCGGGGTCACCTTTCTCCTCGGTTAGGTGATGGAGTTCCTGGAGAACCTTCTGCCGGTCGGCGTTGGGCAGCCCGCCGCCAGCTTCCAGGAGACGGCGAGCCCGCATCGCGATCCGCCGCGAGGGGTGGCTGGCCAGGGCCGCTTTCTGATCGAGCGATAGATCGGCAACGGGCACCCCGCCAGCTTCCATCGCGTCGAGTAATTGGCCCGTCCAGTCGGCGCGAGCTAGCAGCACGCGGATCGCGACGGGGCGAACCGCGGGCGTGAACGAGCCCAGCCGATCGGCCAGCGCCTGACCCACTTCTTCGGCCTCGCAGGCACTGAGGGCTTCGACCAGCCCTTTGGCGATTTCCGGCGCTGTCTGCGGCGTGACCAATTCGAGCAGTTTCGCCGCCGCGGGATCGGCCCGCAGCAGATCGGCGTATTCCTTGGCTGCCTTCAGGCGGGCTTCGTCGGCCGCTTCGGGGTTGGAGGCTTCCTCCAGGAAGCCGGTCGTCAGCATGGCGATATGCTCGCCAAGTCCCTGGCTTCCCCAGCGGGTGGCGAGCGAAACGAGCTGCGACTTGCCCGCTGCCGGCAGCGCCGCGAACAGCTCGGCGAGGCCTTTCTCGAGTTCCGGCGAGAGCGTGGGCTTGGCGTCTCGCGGCCAGTTACGGGCGAGCCCACCGAGGATCGCCGTGGCGACCTCTGGCTGAGCCGATTTCAAGGCGGCGATGAGCGGAGCCGGGTTGTCGACGCCGCTGCGAGCGACGTGCCCCGCGACGATCGACAGCCGCTCGGTGGCTGCGTCGCTGGCCAGTGCTTTGTTCGCCGATTTTGCGGCAGCCGCCAGGGCGAGCGGGCCGTTCTGCGCCGTTGCGGCAGTCGCCGCATCAAGCAGATGGCGATCCTGCTGAATGGTGTTGTCAGCGAGGGCGTCGATCGCGGCTTGCGCGGCTTTTTCGCTCGCGGGCAAGTTCGCCAGAGCCAGCAGCGCCGCCAGGCGGACTTGCGGATCGCGGTCGGCGAGCGTGCCGCTGTCGAGCAGGGCAGCGGTGGCGTCGGCATTGGGCGCAAGCACCTGCACCGCATTCCGGCGGACGCCAGCCGAGGGATGCTTGAGAGCGGCAAGGGCGGCTTGCTGGGCGTCCCCTTCGATGGCGCCGAGACCGGCCAGGGTCTGCAGGGCGTGGATCGCCGCCGTGTTCAGGCCGATCGCATCGACCGATTGGTCGCTCGCGAGCGACACGAGTTGCGGCACGACGTCCTTGTTCCCGCGCTCGACCAAGAGCCGCTGGGCGTGCGTTCGCCAGAACATGTTGTCGCTCTTCAGGGCGGCGACGAGCTTTTCGGGCGAGGCATCGGCGAGCGACTTGATGGCGGCATCGTTCGGTTTGTGGCCAACCGCCACGAGGCGATAAATGCGCCCGTGTTTCTTATCGCGAAGTTCGGTTTCGTAGGCGGCTCCCTTGCCGGTGCGAAAGCCCTGCGGCGTGGGGTTGTGCTGGATGATGAAGTTGTACCAATCGGTGAACCACATGTTCCCGTCGGGGCCGACTTCGGCCTGGATCGGGCTTGTCCATTCGTCGTCGCTGGCCACGAGGTTCCAGGAGTTCTTCGACTTAAAGCCCGCGCCCTCCGGGCGGAGGACGAATGTGGCGACGAGGTGCCCCGTCGGTTCGGTGACAAACGCAGTCCGGTTCCAATAGGCTTGCGGGTAGTTACGAGCCGTGTAGAGCGCGTGGCCCGCGGCAGCGGTGAACCCGTTGTGGTGGTCGACCTGCCGGACGTTTTCGGTGATCGGATAAAACCGGTTCGAGTCGGCGATGCCGTTGAGGACCGTGCTGCTCCAGCCGCGAACCGCTTCGTAGTACCGGTTGGGAATCGGCAGGAACTCACTCGGGTTGCCGTTGGCGGTCGAGCCGAAGATCAGACCCTCCTCGCTGATTCCCAGGCCCCACGTGTTGTTGTTCGTAGAGCGGAGGAACTCGAGTTCGGTGACGGCGGTATCTTCCCCTTCGCCTTCGACCTTGAACCGGAAGAAACCCTGCCGGAACGACTGCACCTCGCGGCCATCAGTCAGCACCGGTCGGGAGTCATTGTACCCCTGCATCGCGTAGTACCAGTTGTCGAGGCCATAGCGGAAGTTGCTCACCTGGCCGTGCGTGTCCCGCATGTTCCAGCCGGTGACGAGCGTCTTCCGCAGGTCGGCTACGTCGTCGCCGTCGGTGTCCTTCAGGTAGATCGTTTCGCCTCCTTCCTGGACGATCGCCCCGCCGCGGTAGAAGGCGATCGAGGTCGGGATGCTCAGCTTCTCGGCGAACACGGTGAACTTGTCGGCCCGGCCGTCGCCGTCGGTGTCTTCACAGATGCGGATGCGGTCGCGGCCTTCGCCTTTGGGCTGCAGTTCGTTCGGATAGTCGTAAGTCTCGGCGACCCACAGGCGGCCCCGCTCGTCCCAGGTCGTGAAGATCGGTTTGCCGCCGAGCTCGGGTTCGGCGACGAACAGTTTGGGCTCGAGATCCTTCGGCGTGACCAGATGCTTGAGCGATTCTTCCGCGTCGAGCGGCTTTTGCATCTGCTTCTGCGGCGCGCCCATCGTCCCCCACCGCGCGCCGGCGGCGTAGATCGGCACATTCGCCGGCTGGAACTCAAACGGCTTCACGTCGGTTCGCTTGGCGGTCATCTCGGGGATGTAGTTGGCTACGTCGGCATAAGCCGGAACGACGCTCGGATCGTCGCCGACGGCCCAGCGGATACCCCGCTCGACGAGGTTCACAAAGCCCGGATTGCCCCAGGTACGCTCGTCGTGGCCCCAGGCGGTGTAAAAAACGCGTCCCTTGCCTTGGGTGCGAACCCAGGTCCACGGTTCCTTGGTCGGCCCGGCATCGCGGCCGCGGCCCCGGCCGGCGGGCTCTTCGCGCCATTCGAGGACCGTGCGGTCCTTCTCGTTGTGCTTGGTGTGGACGTACGTCTCGTCCCAGCTTTCAAAGCCATCGAAACCGCGGAGGATCGGATGCCCCTCTTCGTCGGCCAGGATCGTGCGGAACGTGCCGGTGCCGTGCCGCTGGAACTGGGCGCCGACCAGCTCGATGTACTTGGGCGAATTGAGGAAGCAGAACGACGCGCAATGCAACGGGATCAGCCCCTTGCCCCCTTCGACATAGTCGAGGAGCGCCTTCTCCTGCTCCAGCGAAATCCGCTCCTGGTTCGCGTAGATCACGAGGCCGGCGTACTGGCCGAGCGTGTCGGGATTCAGATCGTCGAGCTTGTCGGTGTAGGTCAGCTCGATCCCCCGCTCCTTCAGCACCGGCTGCAGCTGCTTGAACCGGGCCGGCGGCTGATGGTGCCCCGAGTCCCCCAGGAAGAGCAGTTTAAGCGGCTCGGCAGCACTCGCGGACGTTGCGGCTGCCAGCCCCACGAGCAAGGCGGCGGCGAGAATTCGGGAGAGTTTCATGGAGAGATCCCTGCAAATGCAGTTGCGGACGGGCCAGTGCGGCGAACGGTTCCTTCGCGGCGCTTTAGCGGTACGAAATTTACGACAGGATGGATCAGGCGAGTGCCAGAATCGAAGGTCTGCGGGAACTCGAAATTCCCGCAGTTCGTATTGTGGTTGCTCGCGGGTTCAGGGGATAGATGGCGGCTGGACTGGGGCGCCTCGGCTAGGGCGACTCGGCCGCCGGTTTCGCGTCCGCGGACGGGAACAGCCGGGGGGCGAAATCGTTGAGTGCCAGACGCCAGGTTTGCCATTCGTGAGCCAGCCCCGGGGCATCGCGAAAGACGACGTTCTTGATTCCAGCCGACTGCAGCGACTCAACCAGGGCCTTGGCGCCCCGGTGAATCCCTTCGTCGAGGCCCACATCGCCCGAGTGGATGTAGAGCAGATTCACCCGCTCGTCGAACTTGGCCGGGTCGGCGAAGACACCGCCATAGCTCGTTTTGAGATCCACCCCTCGGCCCGCGCCGCTAAAGGCCCCGACGGCCGAGAAGGTATCGAGGTTCGTGAGGCCGATTTGCATCGCCTGCGCCGCCCCCATCGAAAGTCCGGCGATGGCTCGGTGCTGGCGATCGGCCTTGGTGCGGTACGTCGCATCGATCAGCGGGACGAGGTCCTTCACGATGACATAATTGAACGCCGTAAAGTCGAATCGACCACGACCGGGCCCTGGTCCCGCAGGAGCC
>JALORD010000675.1 GCA_025459145.1 Pirellulaceae bacterium
GGGAAATGTGATATCGGCCGCTTTGCCGCCGGAGGGGACATCCCAAACGAGGTAATTGTCCTTGGACGTACGCGCGACAAGACGACTTGCATCGCCGGATATGGCCAGTACATTGCTCACCGGCAGCAAGGCGACGTCTTTCCCGGTTGCCACATCGATAATCCGGGTCAAGGCGCCATTGCCGACGAAAAACGTGTTTCCGTCTGGATTGAACTGCCCGCATTGAAGCTGTGCGATGGGAACCGTCGTCGTCTCGTCGAACGGCGCGGTGTCCCAGAGTTTGATCGCTCCACCAAGCGTACCTGCAGCCAAAGTCTGGCCGTCCGGCGAGAAGGCGACTGCCCACACGACATCGCGATGAACGAATTGGTCGAGTTGCTTGCCTGTCGCTAGATCCAAGATGACCGCACGCCGATCCTCGAGCCCAGCAGCCAGCCGTTTTCCGTCCCGCGAGAACGCCAGTGCACGCGCAATGCTATTTGGCGAAAACTCGGATCGTAGGGAGCGCGTTGCAGTATCCCACACCTTGACATTCGACCCCACTCCCACAGCAACTTGTCTGCCATCGGATGACAACGCGGCGCCCCAGATATTGCCAGTTACCGAAATCGTCGAATGCAGCGAACCACTCGCCGTATCCCAAAAACGGATTTCGCCGCCTTTGGATCCGTCCAGCGTCACGGCGGTTTGGCCGTCGGGCGAAAGGCCCAGCAGCCAACCCGACTGATTGAATCTTGCACGCTGAGTGGCGCTCGGGATTTCCCAACTCCAAGCGGAGTCGGCTCCCGCGGCGAACAGTGCTTTTCCATCGGGCGCGAATGCCAAGCCGGTGACGGCGGCTGGCAGCGTGGTCATCCGCTCGCCCGTTTGCACATTCCACAGAGGGCTTATTGACTCAAAACGGCTGCCGCCAGCCAGAAGTCTGCCGTCCGGAGAGAACGCCAGATGCCAGGGAGAATGATCAGTCAGCACTCGCTGCCGACGTAATGACACCGGATCCCAGAGGCGAACCGTCCAATCCCAG
Source organism: Pirellulaceae bacterium (assembly GCA_025459145.1). Lineage (GTDB taxonomy): Bacteria > Planctomycetota > Planctomycetia > Pirellulales > Pirellulaceae > CAYLLN01. Next base: position 1,025 of record JALORD010000675.1, read on the forward strand.
CTGGAGGACGCGAGCGTGGTGCCATCCGGTGAGTACGCCAGAGCCATCACGGCATCGGTGTGACCGCTCAAGTGCCGGCTGTCTCGATTCACCAGCCGCCACAGGTAGAACCACTCGAATCCACGGAGGTCTTCCTCATCGGGGCGTGGGCGCTGCCCCTCGAGTAGTTCGAGCACGCGCGGCATTTCGCCGGCTCGCCAGGCCTGCATCGCGAGGTTCATCTGCGCGGCGTAGTAGCGCCGCTTGGCGAGCTGTTCCTGCGTCCTGGCGGCTAGGGCGTTGGCCTCGGCAATGCGTGTTTGATCGGCGGCCTGTTTCGCATGGGCATTCGCGATTTCTTCCTGCCGCTTGGCTTCGGCAAAGTTGGCCTGAGCTTGGACAATCGCTTTCTCCTTCTCGCGCGTCTCTTGTCGGATGCGGACGTTGCTCACGGCCAAGACGACGACCGACGCCAGCACTGTCAACCCGATGACCGATGCCGTCGCCAAGGCCGCTCGATTCCGCTGGGCGAACTTGCGAAAGCGATAGCTGGTAGAGGGCGGACATGCCAGCACCGGCTCATCGTGCAGATAGCGTTGGATATCGAGCGCAAGTCCGTTCGCCGTCGCGTACCGCCGATTGCGGTCCTTGTCAAGCGATTTCATGACGATCCAGTCGAGTTCGCCGCGGATCAGCCTGGTGAGCCGGGCCGGCTCAGTGTGTCGCCGGGCGGCGATGCTGGGAGCCGCCTCGGCGGAGCTGATGCGTGTGCTCGGCTTCGGCGGATCTTCCTCGCGGATGATCCGGCGGATTTCGTCGAAGGCGGCTTGTTGGAGCTGTTCCTTGCTGACGGGGGTCGAGCCAGTGAGCAACTCGTACAGCAAGACGCCGAGCGAATAGATGTCGCTCCGCGTGTCGATGTCCGTGCCGGAAAGCTCAGCCTGTTCGGGGCTCATATAGAGCGGGGTGCCGATCATCTGGGCGAAGTCGGTGAAAACGGTCTTGTCGGTCAGACGCTGCCCGATCGCCTTGGCGATGCCAAAATCGATCACTTTCACGACCGGCCGGTCGTCCTGCCGCGTGACGAGCACGTTGGTTGGTTTGATATCGCGATGGATGATCCCCTTGGTGTGGGCATGCTGGATCGCCTGGCACACGGAAGAGAACAGCTCCAGCCGCTCGCCAATCGGCAGAAGGTAATCGTCACAGTACTGGGTGATGGGGGTGCCGCTCACGAGCTCCATGACGAAGTACGGCCGCCCGGAGTCGGTGGTCCCGCCGTCCAGCACGCGGGCAATATGCGGGTGGTCCATCATGGCCAGCGCCTGCCGCTCGGCTTCGAAGCGGGCGATGACCTGCCGCGTGTCCATGCCCGGCTTCAAGATCTTCAGCGCGACCTGGGAGGGTCGGGCTGATTATGTGGGCCGGAGTGTCCACCATGCTGCCCCCGTGGAAATGGGCGTCGAGCAGGCGTGCCACTTGGCGCAGCAGCTCCCCATCGTGACCGCACTTCCGCGCGAGGAACGCCGCCCGCTCGTCCGCCGACTCGATCTCGATGGCGTCACAGAAAATGTCGCCGATCGTCGCCTGCTGGCTCATCTGACGCTCCGGTGCCTCCATCCATCCATCCATCCATCCATCCATCCTTCAATGCGACAAAATGGTTCGCAGAGGGCCAGGCGGCGCTAGGAATTCCGGGCGCCGTCGGAACCGCGGAGTTCGGCGAGCAGCCACGCCCGCGCGTAAGCCCAATAGCGTTTGGCGGTTGTCCGCGAAATGCCGAGCAGGTCGGCCGCTTCGTCGATCGAGCAACCGGCAAAGAAGCTTCGTCACACTCTCGAATCCATGTCCCTTTTCTAGTGCTGCTAACCTCTTGTGCCAGTCTTAAGACGCCGAAGCCTGGTTCGGGGTGCGGTGGATCATGTGCGGACACGCACGGCGATCGGGTGGGGGGCGGGCGGAAAGAACAGTTCCGCATCAGCGACTCAGTTGCGACGAGACACCGCACGAGGTGCTGTGCGGCGGTCAACTTGCTGAGGTTTCAGCACGGGGGCGAGAAACTCGATCGTGACTTCGCCATCCGAGCATTGGATGGACTTGGCGATAGGTGATTCCGGATCGCTGTCGGAAACATCCAGGGAGAAATGAGGCGTCGGAGCCGTCAGGTCCAGTTCCATACCACTCCCGACGTGATGAACTTCACGCGGCAACCAACGCAGGAATGATCTCAATGGAAGCGGAAGTTGGCCAATCCGAGCCGAAACCAGATCAAGGTGCAGGCGTCTCTCCGGGGTCAACGTCGGCTTCAGATCCAGCGACAGAACGCAGGTTGCCCGGGAAGTCACGACCTCGACCGCCAGCGAAAGACAGTCCTTTCTCATGTGCACGCGAGGGTTCTGCCAGTGGCGACTCGCAATGACTTCGCCCGATGCCAGCTGAACATTGACGTGCTTCTCCGTGACGGTTACTGAGTGCGTGTCTTGCGTTGGATCGTAGTCGCTGAGCCACGCGTTGAGAGGAGTCTTCACCGACGTGTTCGACAATTGTCCGCGCTGCAGGGCTACGGAGCGGTCGGTCCAGCGCTGCAGGTCTCGCTCCAGTCGTTCGAAAAACGCCTCCGCGGCCATCTGTTCGCTCGCGGAGTACTGCTGGGCGCGCAGATCAGCGTAGAACACCGGCGGCTGAAAGGCCAAGTACCCCGCGATGCAGCCTGCCAGAACGGTGATGCTT
>JALORD010000206.1 GCA_025459145.1 Pirellulaceae bacterium
GCGACGCGCGGTTCGCGCATCACCGCCATGCTATTCGAGACCGCTTCGATCCCCGTGTAGGTGCCTGCGCCAAGCGAATAGGCCTTTAGGAGCAGGATAATTAGCACCAGCCAGCCGATCTCTGGATTGCGCAAATCGGCCTCGGCATGCGTGCGGATGTCGGTCGCGAGTTGCCCAAAATCCCCTGCGTGCATCCCGAGTGCTCCCATGATCAGCACCGCATGCGTGATCAGGAACACGAGGAAGATCGGCATCAGGATCGTGACCGACTCCTTTACCCCGCGCAGGTTGAGTAGCACCAAAAGTGCAATGGCCAGCGTCTCGCACCACAGCTTTACGTCGTGCGCCCAGGGAGCTTCCGTCAATCCTAAGACGCTGAACGTGGCGTCTCCCGCCGCCGCGATGGATACCGTTACCGTCAGGACGTAATCGACCACCAAGGCGCAGCCCGCCAGAGCGCCGACTTTGCGGCCGAGCATTTTGCTCGCCACGAGGTAGCCGCCGCCGCCACTCGGAAACGCTTCGATGATGTGGCTGTAGCAGGCCGAGATCACGAAGACCGTGAACATCGTCGCCCCGGCCAGGAAGATCGCCAGGTAGGCGTGCTCTTTCAAATGCTCGAACGCTTCGGCAGGTCCGTAACACGACGACGACAGACCATCTGCCCCTAGTCCGACCCACGCCAGAAACGCCACCAGCGAAATGTGCTGATAGACCCGCCGATCGGCCAGATCGAACGGCTTTCCCACCAAAAGTGTCTTGACCTTCTCCTCGATCGTCGGCCGTTCAGCGGGCAACTCCGCTTCGGGAGGCAGTTCGACGACCGAGTCGTCCCGGTCGGCAGAGCCGCCCGAGGGATCAGGTGAATCGGAGTTCGCAGAGCGGGGACTCGTGGGCATGGCCTTGTTCCTGCAAGGATAGCTTGGCGGCCGGCGCGCCAGGCGCGAAGTCCCGAAGGTGAACGTTCTCCCTAATCTCCTGGGATAACTTGGCTATCAACGCACTTTTGTACACTATATTTGATGATGTCGCCAACAGAAACTATTCTAATGTGAATTCACAAAAAGTTTCGTCTAAGTGATTGACGACCGGCTTCGTGCCGAATAATTTACGATGCTCGGCACTGATGCTCGGTGTCGGCAGTATTATTCGGACTGATTCGGGAAACGCACCCGCTCGGGCCATGCATCTGAAATCCCTCAAAGTGTTTTGCGACGTTGTCGGCCGGCGCAGCTTTTCGCGTGCCGCGTCAGAGAACGGAATTTCGCAATCGGGGGCCAGCCAGATTGTGAATGCCCTCGAAGAACACCTGGGAGTGAAGCTGATCGACCGGACGAAGCGTCCCTTTGTGCTCACCCCCGAAGGAGAGGTCTACTACGAAGGGTGCCGCAAACTTGTCCAGCGCTACTTTGCCCTGGAAGAAGAGGTCAAGACGCTGCATGAGGAGGTGGCCGGCCGCGTGAGCGTGGCGTCGATCTACTCGATCGGCCTCTCGCACATGAGCCGGTTCGTCCAGCGGTTCCTGCAGGCCTATCCGAAGTCGAACGTCCGGCTGCAGTACCACCATCCGGGCCGCGTGTACGAGATGGTTGAATCGGACCTCGTCGACCTCGGGCTCGTCAGCTTTCCCCGCTCCAGCCGAACGATCAAAGCGACGGTCTGGCGCGAAGAGCCGATGGTGCTCGTCTGCGCTCCGACACACCGCCTCGCCACGCGGGATCGAGTTTCGCTCGAAGACCTGCATGGCCTGGAAATTATCGCCTTCGATCCGGACCTCGAGATTCGCCACGAGATCGACCGGGCGCTAGCGGCCCGCGGCGTCGAAGTCCGCGTGGCGATGGAGTTCGACAATACCGAAACGATCAAGAGGGCGGTTGAGATCGATGCGGGCGTGAGCCTGCTTCCCGCGCCGACGGTCGATCGCGAATTGGCCGCCGGAGCGCTTGTCGCTCGGCCCCTGGTCGGGATCGATCTCAAGCGTCCGATCGGCATTGTGCAGCGGCGCGGCAAAGAGCTGGGTAAAACCGCCAGCCGCTTCATGCAGCTCTTGCTGAAATATCCCTCGTCGAGCCGCGAGATCGCGGACCTCGACGAACCCGAATCGGAACAGGCGGCCGCGACGGAGCGTGGGGCAGCCGATGGTTCATTCACGGACGAGCTTGTCCCCACGGCAGCCGCGGCGAGTTCCTCGCCCACCGATGCGGCGGCCCGAGTTGCCTCGTAACCCGCGTCGCCACGCTCGGCTCATTCTCGCCGATCGAGACGCAAGGTCCCCTGTGAGGGGTGCGTACCATGACCAAGGAAATGGCAGATAACCTTCGAAAGCCCAGCCTGCCCCAGCGCGACGCGCTGCCGACGGGACTTCCAGAGGCGCATGGCTTGTACGACCCGGCCAACGAAAAAGACAGCTGTGGCGTGGGATTTATTGCGCACATCAAGGGGCAGCGGAGCCATTCGATCGTCCGCGATGCGGCCCAGGCCCTCTGCAATATGGACCACCGCGGCGCCTGCGGCTGCGAAGCTAACACCGGAGACGGCGCGGGAATGCTCACGGCGATTCCCGACGAGCTGATGCGGGCCGAGGCCCAGCGGCTGTTTGGCATCGAGTTGCCCGAAGAGGGGCGATATGCGATCGCGCAGGTGTTCCTGCCCAAGGACGACGCTGAACGAAAGGTCTGCAAAGAAACGCTCGAAAAGTACGTCCGCGAGCAGGGGCAAAAGCTGATCGGTTGGCGGCCGGTGCCGACAGACGCGAAGGCGGCCGATGTCGGTCCGACGGCGCTCGCCGCCGAGCCGGTCGTAGAACAGCTCTTTGTGGCCGCAGCCGACGGCGTCGACCGAGCCGCGTTCTGCCGCAAACTCTACCTGATCCGCAAGCAAACGTTCCATGCCCTCAATAAGCTGAAGCTCAAGGAGCGGAGCCGCTATTACGTCTGCAGCTTCAGCTCGCGGGTGATCATCTACAAGGGACAGCTCACGAGCGGCCAGGTCGTTCCCTATTACCCCGATCTCTCGGATCCGCGCTACACGAGCCATCTGGCGATGGTGCACTCGCGGTTTTCGACGAATACGTTCCCCTCGTGGGAACGGGCCCAGCCGATGCGGTTCATGTCGCACAACGGCGAGATCAACACGCTCCGCGGCAACGCCAACTGGATGGCCGCCCGCGAGGGGATGCTCGAATCGGAACTGTTCGGCGACGAGCTGAAAAAGCTTTTCCCGATCACCGACATGAACACCAGCGACTCGGGCGTGTTCGACAATGTCCTCGAGCTTTTGCTCCTTGGCGGGCGGTCGCTCCCCGAGGCGGTGATGATGATGATCCCCGAGGCGTGGCAGAACCACGAATCGATGTCGGAAGTGAAGCGGGCGTTTTACGAATACCACTCGTGCTTGATGGAGCCGTGGGACGGCCCGGCGTCGGTCGTGTTCTGCGACGGGCGCTACATTGGCGCGGTTCTCGACCGCAATGGTCTGCGCCCCAGCCGGTATTACCTGACCACCGATGACCGCGTGATCATGGCCAGCGAAGCGGGCGTCTTGCCAATCGATCCGCTCCTGGTCAAAGAGAAAGGTCGCCTGCAGCCGGGACGCATGTTCCTGGTCGACTTTGAGCAGGGCCAGCTCATTCCCGATGACGAGCTGAAGCGAACGATTGCTTCGGAGCGCCCCTATGCCGAGTGGCTGCAGAGGCAGCGGATCGAGCTCAAGGAACTGCCGCTCTCCGAACAGTCGCACGGGTTTCATCCTGAGACATTGCTCGCGCGCATGCAAGCCTTCGGCTACACAAGCGAGACGATGCAGTTCATGCTGCTGCCGCTCGTCAAGGAGAAGCGCGATCCGATCGGCTCGATGGGGAACGACTCCGCGCTGGCCGTGCTCAGCGATCAGCCGCGGATGGTCTACGACTACTTCAAGCAGCTCTTTGCCCAGGTCACCAACCCGCCGATCGATTCGATCCGCGAAGAGGTGATCATGTCGCTCGAATGCTACGTCGGTCCCGAGCGGAATCTGCTCGCCACGACCGAAGAACACGCCCATCGGCTGCTGTTGCCGCATCCGATTCTGACCAACGAAGAGCTGGCCGCGCTCAACCACCTCGATCATCGGGGTTGGAAGAGCAAGCTGATCGACATCACCTACGACCGCTCGGAGGGGGAAGCGGGGCTGGTCGGCCGGCTCGACCGGATTTGCCGCGAAGCGGAACAGGCGATCGAGCAAGGATATTCGCTTGTGATCCTGTCAGACCGGGGTGTATCGGCCGAGCGTGTTCCCGTCAGCTCGCTGCTGGCGGTCGGGGCGGTGCATCACCATTTGATCCGCCAGGCCAAGCGGACCCGCATCGGGATCATCCTCGAATCGGGCGAGGCCCGCGAGGTGCATCATCACTGCCTCTTGATTGGCTACGGTGCGGACGGGATCAATCCGTACCTGGCTTTTGAGGCCCTCTGGCAGGCGCAGCGCGACGGTCTCTTGCCGCCGAAAAAGGATGGCCAGCCCTACAGCGACGACGAGATCGTGCACAGCTATCAAAAGTCGGTCGCTAAGGGAATGCTCAAGGTGATGAGCAAGATGGGGATCTCGACGCTCCAGTCCTACAAGGGAGCGCAGATCTTCGAAGCTGTCGGCCTCAACTCGGATGTAATCGACAAGTGCTTCGTCGGCACCGCCAGCCGGATCAAGGGTGTGGGACTCAATGTCCTCGCGCAAGAATCCCTGCGGCGGCACGATATCGGCTTCCCCGCGCGAGCCGAGCAGCGGCTGCCCGTACTGCCGAATTTTGGCGAGTTCCACTGGCGGGCCGAAGGGGAACGGCACATGTGGGATCCGCAAGCGATCGCCGACCTGCAGGTCGCCGCCCGCGAAAACAGTGCGGATGCCTATGCCCGCTTCGCTAAACACACCAATGAAGAGGCGACGCGGAAGTGTGCCTTGCGGGGTCTGCTCAAGTTCAAGTCCGGCGTGAACCGGTCGATCGCCATTTCGGATGTCGAGCCGGCGAAGGAGATCGTCAAGCGGTTCTGCACCGGCGCGATGAGCTTTGGCAGCATCTCGGCCGAGTCGCACGAGACGCTGGCGATCGCCATGAACCGGATCGGCGGCAAGTCGAACACGGGCGAAGGGGGCGAAGACCCCGAACGATTCAAGCCGCTCCCCAATGGCGACAGCAAGCGCTCGGCGATCAAGCAGGTCGCGAGTGGGCGGTTCGGCGTGAACATCAACTACCTGACCAATGCCGACGAGCTGCAGATCAAAATGGCCCAGGGCGCGAAGCCCGGCGAAGGGGGTGAGTTACCCGGCCACAAGGTCGACGAGAACATCGCCCGCATTCGCTACAGCACGCCCGGCGTCGGCCTGATCAGCCCGCCGCCGCACCACGACATCTATTCGATCGAGGATCTGAAGCAACTGATCCACGATCTGAAGAACAGCAATCCCAAAGCCCGCATCAGCGTCAAGCTGGTGAGCGAAGTGGGCGTCGGCACGATCGCCGCCGGCGTGGCGAAGGCCTACGCCGACCACATCCTGATTTCGGGCGATTCCGGCGGTACCGGTGCCTCGCCGATCACCAGCATCAAGCACGCCGGCCTGCCGTGGGAACTGGGGATTGCCGAGACGCATCAGACACTGGTGATGAACGACCTGCGGAGCCGCGTGGTCCTGCAGACCGATGGACAGATCAAGACGGGCCGCGACGTGGTGATCGCCGCACTCTTGGGGGCCGAGGAAATCGGCTTTTCGACCGGTCCGCTAATCACGCTCGGCTGCATCATGATGCGGAAGTGCCACCTGAACACCTGCCCGGTCGGCATCGCCACGCAGGACCCCGTCCTGCGGCAGAAGTTCACCGGACAGCCGGAGCACGTGATCAACTACCTGTTCATGGTGGCCGAAGAGGCCCGGCAGATCATGGCCGAGCTCGGTTTCCGGACGTTTAACGAGCTGATCGGCCGCGTCGATTGCCTGGAAACCAACGACGCGATCCGGCACTGGAAGGCCGGCGGTGTCGACCTGACGCCGCTCCTGACGCCGGCCAAAAAGCCGCACGCCGACGTCGAGGTTTACAACACGCGTCAGCAGGATCACGGGCTGGATGTGGCGCTCGACAACGAGCTGATCCAGGCCTGCCGGCAGGCGATCAAGCATCGCAAGCCGGTGATCCTCGAGCGGAAGATTATCAACATCAATCGCACCGTCGGGACGATGCTCAGCCACGAGATCGCTAAACACTGGGGAGACGAACTGCTTCCGGACGACACGATCCGAATCAAGTTCACGGGCTCGGCCGGACAGAGCTTCGGCGCGTTCCTGGCCGAAGGGGTCACACTCGAGCTCGAGGGTGATGCCAACGACTACGTCGGCAAGGGTCTCTCGGGCGGGCGAATCATCATCTACCCGCCGAAGAATTCGCTGTTCGTCCCCGAAGAGAACATCATCATCGGCAACGTGGCGCTCTACGGCGCGACCAGCGGATATGCGTTCTTCCGGGGTGTAGCTGCCGAGCGGTTTGCAGTTCGCAATAGCGGGGCGCAGGCCGTTGTCGAGGGAGTCGGCGATCACGGCTGCGAGTACATGACCGGCGGCCGCGTGGTGGTGCTGGGACCAACCGGTCGAAACTTTGCCGCCGGCATGAGCGGCGGCATCGCCTATGTCTGGGACCCGGCGGGGGACTTCATCACCCGCTGCAATCTGGGAATCGTGGAGCTCGAAAAGGTCGAGACGCCGCAAGATGTCGGCGAACTCCTGCACCTGATCGAGATGCACCGCGAACACACCGGCTCGACCGTTGCCGAACGAATTCTGCACCACTGGCCCGAGATCACGCAGCAATTCGTGAAAGTGATGCCGACCGACTACAAACGAGTTCTAGCCGAACGCGCCAAGCACGACGAAGAGATCGACGCGGGCGTGCATGGAGTGCCGAGCCATGGGTAAACCCACCGGATTCAAAGAGTTCCCCCGCAAAGCGGTTCCCTATCGACAGCCGCTCGAGCGGCTGGCCGATTACGGCGAAATTTTCACGCATCCGCCCGAGGAGCACCTCAAGCTCCAGGGCGCGCGGTGCATGGACTGCGGCGTGCCGTTCTGCCAAAGCGCGAGCGGCTGTCCGATCGACAACCTGATTCCCGAGTGGAACGACCTCGTTTATCAGGGGCGCTGGCGCGACGCGCTCGACCGGCTCCACAAGACGAATAACTTCCCCGAATTTACGGGCCGGACCTGTCCCGCCCCGTGCGAGGGGGCGTGCGTCCTGGGAATCACCGATCCGCCGGTCACGATCAAGAATATCGAAAACGCGATCATCGACCGCGGCTTTGCCGAAGGGTGGATCACGCCCCAGCCGCCGCCATCGCGGACAGGGAAACGAGTCGCGATCATCGGCTCTGGTCCGTCGGGCCTCGCCGCCGCCGCGCAGCTTAACAAAGTGGGGCACACCGTCACCGTCTACGAGCGGGCCGACCGGATTGGCGGCCTCCTGATGTACGGCATTCCCAACATGAAGCTCGACAAAGGCGTCGTCGAGCGGCGCGTGAATCTGCTCCGCGAGGAGGGGGTGAAGTTCGTCACGGGGGCTGACGTCGGCAACCAGGAGTCGGCGGGCTACGTCGATCCGAAAAAGCTCTTGGACGAGAACGACGCCCTGCTGCTCTGCACCGGCGCAACGCGGCCGAACGATCTGCCGATTCCCGGCCGGGGACTCTCGGGGATTCACTTCGCGATGGAGTTTCTCACCGCGAACACCAAGAGCCTGCTCGACAGCCGGCACGCGGACGGCAAATACATTAGCGCCAAAGACCTCGACGTCATCGTGATCGGCGGTGGCGATACGGGGACCGACTGCATCGGCACGTCGATGCGCCACGGCTGCAAGTCGCTCGTCAATTTCGAGCTCCTGCCGAAGCCGCCGGCCGAGCGGGCTCCGGATAATCCCTGGCCGCAGTGGCCGCGGATTTACCGCACCGATTACGGCCATCAGGAGGTCGCCGCCAAGTTTGGCGACGATCCGCGCACTTACTGCGTGATGAGCAAGGAATTCGTGGGGGACGAGAACGGCCGCGTCGCCGGCATCCGCACCGTCCAGGTCGAATGGAACAAAGTCGATGGCCAGTGGAAGCTCAAGGAACTGCCGGGAACCGACAAGTTCTGGCCGGCTCAGCTTGTGCTCCTCGCGATGGGCTTCAAGGGCCCGGAGCAGTATGTCTCGGAGCTATTGGGCCTGGAGTGCGATCCGCGGACCAACTACAAGGCGCAGCACGGCAAGTTCGC
>JALORD010000207.1 GCA_025459145.1 Pirellulaceae bacterium
CGAGGGAGTTGGCAAACCGGGCCGCGACCACAACTGGCTCGGCTTCAGCATGTGGCTGGCCGGGGCGGGCGTAAAAGGAGGCCAGGCGATCGGCGCGACCGACGAACTGGGATTTGAAGGGGTCGAGGACCGTTGCCATGTGAGCGATCTGCACGCCACGATCCTGCACCTCCTGGGCTTCGACCATCGCCGCCTGACGTATTTTTATAATGGCCTTGACCAACGCCTTACCGGCGTCGAGGACCATCACGTGATGCGGAAAGTCCTCGCGTAGCCAATTCGTACGCCCACGCGGCGTGGGCGTCAAAACCAATTCTCCACCTCGCTCAGCGGATTTGCACCTACGCCAGCAATTCCTTGATCACCTTGGCCGGTTCGACTCCCGTCAGGCGTTGGTCCAGGCCCTGGTGGCGGACCGTCAGCCGTTCGTGGTCGAAGCCCAGGAGGTGCAGGATCGTGGCGTGCCAGTCGCGAAGGTGGACTGGGTCTTTGGTGATGTTGTACGAGAAGTCGTCGGTCTCGCCGTAGATCGTCCCGCCTTTGATGCCGCCGCCGGCCATCCACATCGTGAAGCAGCGGGGATGGTGGTCGCGGCCGTAGTTCTCCTTCGAGAGGCCGCCTTGCGAGTAGATCGTGCGGCCGAACTCGCCACCCCAGATGATGAGCGTTTCGTCCAAGAGGCCTCGCTGCTTGAGGTCCTGCACCAGGCCGTAGCAGGGCTGGTCGACGTCGCGGCACTGGTCGGGCAGGCGGCCGGCGACGTTGGCGTGCGTGTCCCAGTTGTTGTGGTACACCTGCACGAACCGCACGCCCCGCTCGACCATCCGCCGGGCCAGGAGCATCGTGTTGGCGAATGTGCCGGGCTTCTGGACCATGTCGCCGTAGAGGCCGAGCGTCGCCTCGGTCTCTTGCGAAAAATCGGTCAGTTCGGGAACGCTCGACTGCATCCGGAACGCCAGTTCGTACTGTTCGATGCGGGTGTGCGTTTCCGGGTCGCCAACCTGCTGATAGTTGAGCTGGTTGAGGGCCGCGAGGCCGTCGAGCGTCTTGCGGCGAACGTCGCTGCTGACTCCGGGCGGGTTGTTGATGTACAGAATCGGATCGCCGGCCGAACGGAACGATACGCCGGCGTGCTTGCCCGGCAGATAGCCCGATTGCCAGAGGCGGGCCGAAATCGCCTGCACTTGCTCGGTATTCGACGGCCGGGCGACGAGCACGACGAACGTCGGTAGATCCTCGTTGAGCGAACCGAGCCCATACGACGCCCACGCCCCCAGGCAGGGACGGCCGGTAATCTGGTTGCCGGTCTGGATGTACGTGATCGCCGGCTCGTGGTTGATCGCCTCGGTGTTCATGCTGCGGATAAAGCACATCTCATCCGCCATCTTGGCCTTCCAAGGCAAAAGTTCGGAGAGCCACATCCCGCATTCGCCGTGCTGGGCGAATTTGAACTTCGACGGCGCGATCGGAAAGCGGGCCTGGCCACTCGTCATCGTGGTGAGCCGCTGCCCCATCCGAACGCTCTCAGGCAGATCCTTGTCATAGTATTCGTTCATCGCCGGCTTATAGTCGAACAGGTCCATCTGCGGTGGACCGCCGACCATGTGCAGGTAAATGACGTGCTTAGCTTTGCCGGCGAAATGCTGCAAGTTGGGCGGAAGCTGGCCCTTGTCCGATTCGGCAGCAAGCGACGGCCGGGCGGAGCCGGCGAGCGATGCGAGCGCCGCCGTGCCCAGCACGTGCGAGCCTTGGGCGAAGAAGTGCCGGCGGGTGATGTTCTGTTTGAATTCGGCGAACGGGATCATGGTCGAACTCCTGGGGCGGCGCGCCCGTTGGGAGAGGCGGTCAGTTTGGATTCGGTCTGGTGGAAACCGATCCGGCGCTTGGGCGGGGCGGGGGGCGGTTCCATGATTTGCGTGAGGACGTCGACAATCTGCCGGATTTGCGTGTCGTGCAGTTGCACGGTTTTGGCCAGTTCGAGCAGTTGGCTGACGAGTTCGCCCGGCGTCGAACTGATTCGCCGCATCTGCACAAAGGCCCGCATGATGGCGATGTTGACCTGCACTGCTTGCTTCGAGTTAAGGACACTCGAGAGCATCGCGACGCCGTGTTCGGTGAAGGCCCAGGGGCGCGTGCGGCGCATCGCGGAAGTCGGATTTGCGGTCACAAACTGTGACCGCAGCGAGTCGACCTCGTCGGTCGACAACTGGAACGCAAAGTCCGCCGGAAATCGATCCGCATTTCGCTTCACAGCCTGATTGAGGGCCTTCGTGGGAACCCCGTAGAGCCGCGCCAGGTCGAAATCGAACAACACTCGCTGGCCGCGGATTTCGTGGATCACCTGTTCGATCAGCTGCGGCGCGAGCGGCAGGTTGGTCTTGGATTTACCCATGCCGGCGTTCCTCCTGCACGGGCCAGGATCGCGGCAGCCGCGGCACGATCCGATACCCAGTCACTTGGCTTTGCCCCTCGGCCGTGTGCTGCCAGATCCACTCGACGTCTTCGTATTCGGCCAGATCGACGCCCACGAGCGCAGGCGGACGGATACTGCCCGCACCAATTGGTGCTGCAACGAAGTGGCGAGTGAAGGGAGTGACAGCCGGCGTCATTTGTTGAGCACCTCGTCCAGGTTCAGTAGCTGGTTGACGAGCATCGTCCAGGCGGCGAGTTCCGCCGGGTCGAGCGCCGGATCGGCTTTCGATTCGCCCACCGCGATTAGCTCTTTGGCGGCGTCGGCCTGAGCCTGATAGTGGGTTCGCAGGTCGGCCAACGACTGCTTCACAATCGACTGCTCCTCGGTGCGGAACGGCCGGGCGAGGAGCCGGCGAGCGACGAAGTCGAGCCGGTCTTCATCCTTCGCGCCGCCATCCTTCAAAGTGCGTTCGGCCAGGTGCCGGGCCGCTTCGACGAACTGCACGTCGTTCAATGTTACGAGCGCCTGCAGCGGCGTGTTCGTCCGCTCGCGGCGTACGACGCACGTTTCGCGGTTCGGGGCGTTAAAGATCTCCATCGACGCGGGCGGCGCGCTCCGTTTCCAGAACGTGTACATGCTCCGCCGATAGAGGTTCTCTCCCGTGTCAGCCTTATAGTCGCGCGTGTTGCTGCCGATCATTGCCACCGCTTCCCAGACCCCTTCGGGTTGATACGGCTTCACGCTCGGACCGCCGATCTTGGGCACGAGAATGCCGCTCGCCGCCAGGGCGTAGTCGCGGACCATCTCGCCATCCATCCGGTACCGGGCCCCACGCGACAAGAGCCGGTTCTCGGCATCCGCGGCGAGTTTCTCGGGCGTGACGATCGCTGCTTGACGGTACGTGTTGCTCGTTACCAGGAGCTTGAAGAACTTTTTCACATCCCAGCCCGACTCACGGAACTCCACCGCCATCCAGTCGAGCAGCTCAGGATGCGAGGGCAATTCCCCGGTTACACCGAAGTCGCCAGCCGACCGAACGATGCCGGTGCCAAAGAGCTCCTGCCAGAATCGATTCACGGTGACCCGCGTCGTCAGCGGATGCTCCGGCCGCAACAGCCACTGGGCCAGACCCAGCCGATTCCGCGGCAGGTCTGCGGGCATCGGCGGAAAGATTTCGGGCGTCGCCGCTTTCACTTGATCGCGGCGTTCGTCGTACTCGCCCCGATACAGGATGTAGGCCGTCGCCTCATCAGGCCGCTCGTTCATCACGTGCGCGATCGTTCCGCGGGCCTTGATCTGCACTTCCTCCTGAGCCAGGGCCTTCAGCTTGGCGTCGAGCGCCTTGCTCGTTTCGTCGAGCGTCGCCAGCCACCAGGTGAAGACTTCGTTCTTCTCCTCGACCGACCGCTCGTCGGCGGCTTTGGCCAGGATCGTATCGAGCCGGTCGATCTTGGCGAGTTGCTCCGATTCCTGGGGCGAAATTGTCCGGGCATAGAGGCGCAAATCGGCCAGCGACATCTGCGACAGCCGTTCGCTCGTGTGCCGCGAGCCAAGCTTCAGCGGAACCTCGGTCGTGGTCGTGCCGGTCAGCTTGTCCGCGGCCACGCTCACCGGCTGCGGTTCGCCGTTGTAGTAGACCTTCACGCCCGAGGCCTTCTTCGAGCCGTCGTACGTCACGGTGATGTGGGTCCACTTCCGCACTTCCAGCGGCTTCTGGCTGACCACCTTGAGCGCATTGTCGGGCCAGGCGTCGATGATGTGCATCCCGACTTTGTCACCTTCGAGCCACAGGTCCCAGCCGCGATGGGCCTGCGTGTTGTCCATTCGGGCCAGAATCGCGCCCGTTTGTCCGCGACGGCCGAGCGAAACCCACACGCTGACGCTGAAACCTTCATCCCCGGAAATTTTGCCCGCATCGGCAATTTCCACCGGCGGATCGGTCGTGAGCGAGAGGGCCTTGGCCTTGTTGCGACCGGCGGCAAACGCATAGTTCGTTTCCCGCTCCAGCTTGCGCTCTTCGCCGCCGACAACCACCGACAATGCCTTGCCTTTGCCTTCGTCGAGGGGAGCGCGGAACGTCAGCCCCTCGGTAGGTACGTACTGGCTGAGCTGTTCGGGCTTAAACCCGGCGAGCCAGGCATCGAACTCCGCCTGGGCCGCTTGTTTGCGGGCATCAATCTCGCTGCGAACGGCTGTCATCTCTCCTTGCAAGGCGTCGAACCGGGGGCGATCGGCGGCTAGCGGCACGACGAGCGTCGGCGGCGGATCCTTGATGTTGCCGTCGCGCACCGGCTGGGTCGTGTTGTCGAAGAATGCCGAAAGGGCGTAGAAGTCCTTCGTCGAGATGGGGTCGAACTTGTGGTCGTGGCAGACCGCACATCCGACCGTCGCCCCCAGCCACACTTGTCCGAAGGTTTCGGTCCGGTCGCGGGCGTAAAGAACCTTGTACTCCTCGTCGATAATCCCCCCTTCGTTGGTCGTGATATTGCAGCGGCAGAAGCCGGTGGCGACCTTCTGATCGAGTGTCGGATTGGGGAGCAAGTCCCCCGCGAGCTGTTCGATCGTGAACTGATCGAACGGCATGTTCTGGTTGAACGCGGCGATCACCCAATCGCGATACGCCCAGATTTCGCGGTAGTTGTCGAAGTGAATGCCGTGCGTATCGGCGTAGCGGGCCACGTCGAGCCAGTGCCGGCCGCGGTGCTCGCCCCACTGCGGCAAGGCCATCAGCCGCTCGACATACTTCTCGTAGGCGTTGTCGGCCGGGTCGGCGACGAACTCTTCGACCATTTTGGGGTCCGGCGGCAAGCCAGTCAGGTCGAGGCTCAGGCGGCGAGCGAGCGTACGGCGATCGGCCTCGGGGGCGGGCTTAAGTCCGGCCGCTTCGAGCTTCGCCAGAATGAACGCGTCGATCGGATTCTTCACCCACGCAGCGTCTTGCACCGTCGGCGGCGCCGGCCGCTCGGGCGCGAGCAGCGACCAGTGCAACTGGTACTCGGCCCCTTGGGCGATCCACTGCTGCAGCGTCGCCTTCTGCGCCGCCGTGAGTGTTTTTTTCGTCGCTGGGGGCGGCATCATCAGGTCGGGATCGTCCGACAAGATCCGCTCGATGAGCGCACTATCGGTCGGCTTGCCGGGAGCGATCGCTCCCATTTCGATCGCCGCTTCGCGCTTGTCGAGCCGCAGATCGGCCTTCCGCGCGGCGCTGTCCGGCCCATGGCAAGCAAAGCAGTTCTCGGCCAGGATCGACCGCACATCGCGGTTGTATTGCAGGCGCCCCTCTTCGGCTCGGCCAATCGCGGCCGAGAGCGCGAGCGACAGGCAGACGCCGAGCGTCAATTGCAACCAATAACGAAGCCGCGAATATCGGTGCGGTGAATATCGGTTCATGGAGAGTCCTCCTGGATGGTGCGTTCAATTGTCGCGGAGAGTGCCGGCGGGCAATTCGCGGAGCGCCGGTCACGCTTGCCGTGTTGTCCATTGTGACTGATTTGCGGGTGGCTCGCCGCCGGAATCGAGCGGCTCCAGTATTTGACCCCCGAGCGGATGTGCCGCGACATGGCCAGCGACGCCTCGCGAGCGTCGTTGGCCAAGAGCGCCTCAACAATCGCCAGGTGCTCGTGCGTCTCGCCTGCCACGCGGCGATAGTCGTTGCGGGCTTCGTCATAGGCCCACGACACGTCGCGCAGAGCCCGAAACAGCGTCTTCAGACGGTTCAGTTCGCTCGCCAGAAAATCGTTCCCGCACGAGGCGGCGATCAGATCGTGCAATTGGCTGTCGATCGCCCGGGCCGCTGCGATGAACTGCGGCGACTCGTCCGAGGTTCGCGCCGATAAGCTGCGCAGCGACTCCGCCATGGCGAGAAGTTGTCCTCGATCGATCCGCCCACAGGCCCGGCGAACCGCCTCACATTCGAGGAGACGCCGCACCTGACAGACCTCGCGGACATCCTTGGCCGAGACTTGCCGCACGATCGCCCCACGATTGGGAAGCAAATCGATCACGCCGATGCCCGCCAGCGCAATGAGCGCCTCGCGGATCGGCGTGTGGCTCACGCCGTACCGGCTGGCCAGATCCTGCGTCACCAGATGTTGCCCGGCTCGCAACCGTCCGGCGAACACATCGGACAGCAGCGACCCGACGATCGCTTGGCGACGTTCGCCACGATCGAATCGGACAGCCGAGGAGACAAGAGGATCGAGCACGAGGTGGGTACAGCCGGAGGCAGGGGGGAGGGAGCCGGCGGGTGAGGATTCTGTAGAATCTATTGCTATTTCTATAGAAACCTGCGCCCGATTGCAAGTTTTTTTCCGGTTTCGCTGTCGGCTGTTCCTGCTGGCTGACCAAGCCGACCGTCAACTCTCTGCAGCAGAGCAGGCAGCAAACGGCCAACTTTTGCCCTGCAGAACCGCCAAGTGCTCGGTATAGAATGTGGGTCGCGGCCGAAGTGCCGCAGCAGAAGCTAAATACCGGACAGCCGAGACCACCCGTCAGAATCCACCTGCCATGTACGACATGCGCTCGGCTGCGATCGCTCCCTCCTGGCTCGCCCGGCTTCCCGCAAAGCCGCGCGTGATGCTGCTCGGCTCGGGGGAGCGCGTCAATATTCGCGAGGGGGCCGAGCGGTTGCGGCCCACGATCGACCAGCATGTCGAGGTCGTGCTAGCTGATTTCCACGGCGAGCACGATCTGTCGACGCCGGCTGCCGATTTTGCCATCGTGCTGGGAGGCGACGGCTCGATCCTGCGAGCCGTGCTGCAGATGCGCGAACTGCAAACGCCCATCCTCGGTGTAAACCTGGGTAGGCTGGGGTTTCTGGCGGGAGTCGGACCCGACGAGCTAGCGAGTGTGCTTCCCGAAGTAGTCGCCGGCCAGGTGCGGATCGACGAGCACCTCATGTTTCGCTGCACGGTGCTCCGCGACGGAGTTCCGATCGCCGAGACACTCGGCCTCAACGAGGTGGCTGTGTTCGCCGGCCCGCCGTTTGCGATGCTCAGTATCGATCTTTACGTTGACGCAGAATTGGCAACGACCTATGCTTGCGACGGCTTGATTGTCAGTACGCCCGTGGGATCGACCGCTCACAGTCTGTCGGCTGGCGGCCCGATCCTGCGGAAGACGCTGGCCGCGTTTGTCATCTGCCCGATCTGTCCGCACACGCTGACGGTTCGCCCGGTGGTGGATGCGGCCGACCGAGTCTACGAGATGGTCGTGCCGCAGCCCTCGCCGGGCACGACGGTGGTGGTCGACGGCCGGCCGCTCACGACGCTCCATTCGAGCGATCGGGTGCGGATCGAACGAGCCGAGCCGACTTTCAAGCTGCTGGAGTGCCGCGGTCAGAGCTACTACCGCACCTTGCGGGACAAGCTCGGCTGGGCCGGGAATCTGTATCGCAAGTGACTGTTTTCGCAAGGATGCGACCATGAAACTTCGTCTGCTCGCGGCCTCTCCGCTCGCCGTTTTGGCTTTCGCCGCATCGCTTGCCCTTTCGGCTCATGTGCGCGGCGACGAGCCCGCCCCTGCCGCCGGTCCGCCGAACAAGCTGGCCGCCGAGCTCGAACAGGCCGCGAGCAAACTCGCGTCACCGGTGACGCTCGCGTACAAGTTCTCCGCGGGGGACGAATTCCGCACGCGCACGGTCCACCTGGCGACCGTCGAGACCAAGATTCAAGGGGTCGAAGAGGTCGCCACGTCGCGCGTCGCCTCGACCCGCCTGTGGCGAATCAAGAACGTCGACGCCGCCGGAAAGATCGTCTTTGAGAATGTCGTCGAAGATGTCGACATGTGGAACAAGCGAACCGGCCAGGCCGAAGTCCGCTACAACAGCAAGACCGACAAAACGCCCCCCCCC
>JALORD010000676.1 GCA_025459145.1 Pirellulaceae bacterium
GCTGTTCACGCGGACGAAGGGCTCCGGCGCGGAAGTCATCAAAAAGAAGACCGGAGCGGGCTTTGCAGTCGGCATCGCGATTCGCGACGTGATCCACGCAATCGCCCTCGACCAGCGGCGTGTCTTGCCGGTGTCGACCGTGCAAGCCGGCTGTTACGATATCCGCGACGTGGCCCTCAGCGTTCCCACGGTCGTCGGCCGCGGCGGCTGCGTGGCCCGCCACCAGATCGAACTCTGGCCCAAGGAGGTGCAGCTCCTCCGCAAGAGCGGCCTCGTCCTGCGGCAAACGCTTGAGCAGGTGCTCGGCCGGATCGGCCGCCTGAAGCGGTAGCCGCCGCAGAGTCTCCACAGCCGCACCGCGACTGCAGACGTGATTTGGCAATTCGCGGCGACTATATTGGCCGCATGCCACATCTCCCGCCGCCCGGCTGCCGGGCCAGTCGCTGGTTTAATGCACCTTTGTCGCGCGCCGCGGTCTTGGCCATTCTGGCACTCGCCCTGATCGTCGCCAATTCGGCAGCAGCACGGGCTGAAATCCCGCCCATTCCGCGAGTCTTGCCCCCGGAGGGACTGGAAATCCCCGCAGAGATCCGCGAGCGGCTGGAGACGCGGCTGGCAGAAATTAAGAAGCGGATGGCGGCGCTGCCCAATCGGGAAACGTCATTCGAGTTCGGCGGACCTCGTATCTTCATCCCGAGGCACGTCGCGAATATCGAGATCTTCACCAAGGCTGTTGAGTTCGCCTTGCGGCACCGCGAGTTCTATTCTCCCCGCGACTTTGCCAAGGCGGATTGGGCTCTCGAACTGGCGGAGCAGCGGATTGCATCGCTGGAAGACTATAAGTGGCCTTGGCAACGAGCGACGGGGCTCGTCGTGCGCGGATATCAGTCGTCGGTCGACGATTCCGTTCAGCCTTATGGCCTCGTCATCCCCGAGGGTCACGATTTCGAGAAGCCATGTCCGCTGTATGTCTGGCTGCACGGCCGCGGCGACAAGCAGACCGATCTGCATTTTTTGTACGAGCGGGCGACAAAAGTCGGCCAGATCGCTCCGCCAGGCGCAATCGTCTTGCATGCCTTCGGACGGCACTGTGTCGGGTTCAAGCACGCCGGCGAGATCGACATCCTGGAAGCAACGGCCGATGTTCGCCGTCAATACAAGACGCGCAAGCCCGTGCTCATCGGCTTTTCGATGGGAGGCGCCGGCGCATGGCACCTGGGGGCGCATTATACGCACGCCTGGAAGGCAGTTGCGCCGGGCGCGGGTTTTGCGGAAACAGCCCGCTATCAAAGGCTTTCACCTGACCGATATCCACCGACCTATGAGCAGACCTTATGGGGCATTTACGATGTGCCACACTATGTCCGAAACCTGTTCAACACCGAGGTGATCGCCTACAGCGGCGAACTCGACAAGCAGATTCAGGCGGCCCGTGTGATGGAAGAGGCGTATCAGACGGAGGGGCGCGAACTGACACATCTGATCGGACCGGGTGTCGAACACAAATATGAGCCCGAAACGCTGAAGAAACTGCTCGGCAAACTTGCAGAAATCGAGGCACACGAAGAAAATCAGCCTGCCAAGCGGGTGCACATTCAGACGCACACGCTCCGCTATCCCGGGAACAGTTGGGTCCGCCCACTAGAGCTCAAAGAACATTGGCAGGATTCGCGGATCGATGCCGAAATTGTCAGGCCACAGGAGTATCGGATTGCGACGAAGAATGTCGCGGCACTCCAGGTCGGTCCGGGCATCGACCTGGCGGAAGCGAAAATCACAATCGATGGAGCGGTTCTAGCCGCGCGCGGCACGGAACAGGTCCAATTTGCAAAACGCGATGGGAAGTGGGAAGCGACAGGAAGCGCTACCCTCCCCGAAAAGCCTGCCAAGCGTCACGGTACGACAGGTCCAATCGATGATGCATTTCTCGATCGATTTCTCGTCGTACTGCCCACCGGCAAATCTCGCAATGCCGCCTTTCAACAGTGGGTCGATTTCGAGATCGCGCATTTCCGCGATCGCTGGCGTGCGCTTATGCGTGGGGAGCTGCGCGTAAAGAACGATGTCGATGTGACGACTGCTGAACTCCTCGAGGACCAAAACCTTGTTCTGTGGGGGGATCCCGACTCGAACGTCGTGCTCCGTAGGCTGCTCGCGAACAAGCCCGTGGCATTCGAAAACGGCGTCTGGAAGTTCGGCGACCAAACCTACGCGGGCGATCGCTATATCCCGGTCCTCGTCTACCCGTTCTCGCAAAACGGCAAGTTTCAGAATTACATCGTCCTCAACTCCGGCCTCACGTTTCGCGAGGGGCACGATCATACCAACTCGCTGCAGAATCCAAAGCTTCCCGATTGGGCGATCATCGACATCACCCAGCCGCCGGATGCGTTCGCNTGCGTTCGCGCCGGGCCGGATTCATGACGCGGGGTTCTTTGACGAGAACTGGCAGCTCAAGGGGCCGCCGAAGGGGCCGGGCGAGAATGACCCATGATCAAGCCCCCAATGACCAACTGCCTGCAACCAAACAAGCACCTTTGATCAAGGTCGAATTGTCGATTGTCTATCGGTAATGCGTCGGGTTGCGGGCATTCCGGTTGGCGGTCTACAGCCGGTGGTAGATCGGGCGGCGGGGCCTACAAGATGTGGCCTTTTTTGGACGTCGGACGAACGATTGGATACAATCGAGGCCGAGAAGCGGGCTCGCGCTGCGCGCCTCTGGCCACGGGTGTGAGCATGTGCGGGAGACGACGATGGCTCGCCACTGGCGACAAGAGGTTCACGAGCGCCTCTTACGCGACCAAGGACCCGATCCCCCACAAGAGGACTGTTCAGCCTGGCGAGTGAGCAGCCGTTTGAGGTGAACGTTTTGTTTAATGATGCACTTCAGACTGAACTCGGACTGGCGATTTAAGTCCTTTTCAGAGCTTGGTTTGCAAGGAATTTACTTAGCCCGTTGAGATCGCGACTCCTCGAAAAGCGGTCAACAATTCAGTCCCGACAGATACCCGCGGACCCCTGTTCACAGCGCGCGTGACCCAAGTGGTTAACTCCCCTTAAGAGCCATCTCGCGAATTGGGGGTGACGGAGGCGATCTTACATGCGACCAATTGGTCGCGGCTTTGGAGTGGCGAAACTTGCAGCCCTCAGCTGGGGTTCAAAGGTGTAAGCCTGGCGGACATCTGTGAACTG
>JALORD010000208.1 GCA_025459145.1 Pirellulaceae bacterium
TCGAGAAATCCGCACCGCAACAATCTTCGACCCCGGCCAGGATGCTCGAGGAGCCTAGCTGCCAGCACCACCGGGGGTACCGGTGGGGGGGCCGCTGCCCATATTCTTCATCGAGGCATTGGGATCCGATGTGTCCGCAGCGCCCTCGGGAACGCGCCCCGGGTCATCCACATTCGGACCACATCCGACCATGCCGGCGCTGAACAGAACCAGCAGCAACAATCCGCGAATCCAACTGCTTGTCATAGGATCTCAAACCAATTGGGAGAGCAAAGAAATCAAACTACGGGAGTTGAACCGGCAAACCACCGGAGCTGGTATTCAGCTTCATCCAGACTCCAAGCTGGTTGTTCCAGTCGCCGTTGAACTCGACGGTTTCGGGAATGAAACGGACCGAGCCGTCGGCCATCGTAAACTGGGCACCGCCGGGGTGGAAGCTGCCCGGACCCGGCCAGTCGGTGTTAATTCCCCAGCAAGCCAGGTACGTCGGCTTGTAGGCGTGCGGTCCGGCCCGCCACCAAGCCCACGAGGGCTGAGGATTGTTAGCGCCATCGGGCGAAGGATAGCCGCCGGTCGACCCATTCGACGTGCCCTGCGAATCCGAGTAAGGAGGCGAAATCAGAGCAGGGTGGAACACCGCTTCGCCCGCGCTCACGCGGGGAATGCCGGTACCGGAGGTAATGTGCGGACCGTTCTTGAAGCCGAACGAAGTGACTTCACCGAGAGCGATCGTGTTCGACGTTCCATCCAGGATGTCCGCCATCTTCAGCGACGACTGGAAGGTGAACACGCCGCCGTGTGGATCGGCCCGGCGATTCCACCAGTCGTATCCTTCGCTGCCTGCATAGTTCGTCCAGCTCATCGTGTGATAGGCGCTGGCATCGTCACCCAGAACGCGGTCGCTGGGGCAGAGGAGCGTTTGGATCTTCTGCGAGCGGATCAGCTGACCCTGCTGGGTCTGCTGAGCCCAAATCGGCAGCGAGAAATTGATCTGGCTGTGGAGCGTCTGCTGCTCGAAGAACGGCAGCGTCAGGGCGATCCAGGAATAATTCCGCGGCTGCCAGGCACTGGGCGCGCCTTGGGCCCAGATCGACTCTGGCGGAAAACGGCCATGTGTGTCGTGGTAATTGTGCAGCGCGATACCGAGCTGCTTCATGTTATTGGAGCAAGAACTGCGGCGCGCCGCTTCTCGCGCGGCCTGAACAGCCGGCAAAAGCAGGGCGACGAGCACCCCAATGATGGCGATCACGACGAGCAATTCCACGAGTGTGAATGCCCGTCTCGAGGGACGAATGAGCATCGCTAATGTTCCTCCGGTAGTACGTATGGAGAGAAAGTCGGCAATTTACCG
Organism: Pirellulaceae bacterium; assembly: GCA_025459145.1. Taxonomy (GTDB): domain Bacteria; phylum Planctomycetota; class Planctomycetia; order Pirellulales; family Pirellulaceae; genus CAYLLN01. The sequence continues at coordinate 1,352 of JALORD010000208.1, forward strand.
ACCAATAAGTGCTGACAAATAAGGGCTTAGGAACTGCCCGCAAACGGGTTTTATCGGCAGAACGCCTTGCAACGTCACTCTTTATGAATTCAGAAACACCAAAAGTCAAGGGTTAAAGCCGGCAATGCAGCTGCAAATTGCGAAAATGTCAACTTTGCGCGAGCCCGCATGATCGCGCCAGTCCGATATGCACTACGTATGCGAAACAATGCGCACGAGGGGGGATGATAGCAATTGCGAGCGGCCAGTCAGGAGAAAAATGGCCCCAAAGGAGGATTTTCGTTTTTTCGGTGTAGGCTAGCCGATGCTGACCTACTCGCCCAAGAGTTCGCGGAGCGAGCGGGTCAACTCCTCGCCGCGAGCGCGGGTCGAGACGACCTTTCCCTCTTTGTCGACCAGGATCATGCTCGGAATGCCGAAAATCCCCAGCTCGGTCGTGGCGGGGTGCTGCCCCATGTTTTCCTTGTCGTGCAAGACGATCCACGGCATCGGACGATCGGTCAGGAATTCTTCGAGGGCGGTGCGGTCTTGATCGATCGAGAGCGAGACGATTTCAAAGCCGCGATCGCGATACATCTCGTAGGTCTTCTTCATGTGCGGGATCTCGGCAATGCAGGGTCCGCACCAGGTGGCCCAAAAGTCGATCAGCACCACTTTGCCGCGGAGCGACGCCAGATCGAACGGCTCGCCCGCCATCTTCGTTCCCTTCAAGTCGAGGACACTGCCCACGAGGTTCAGCCGCTTGGCGGCGCCTTGCAGCATCTTGCCCCGCTGCGAGACCGCCTGCACCGAGCTGGCGGCGAATAGCTCGCCGAGCTTGCCATAAGCTTCGGCAGCCAATTCGCGCTCGGGAGCGTACTCGAGATTGATGGCAAAGTTCATCGCCATCCGCAGGTCGGCATCCGACTTGTCGCCGCCGGCGACGAACGCTACGAGCTGATCGAGGTGGGCTTTCCGTTCGGCGGTGCTCCCGCTGGCGACGACTTCGCTGCCGCGGTTTTCGAGTGTGATCCGCTGTGCCATGCGGCGGGCCGGCGACTTCTCGTCCTTGTCGAGTTCCAGAATCTTTTCCGCCGCTTTGCGCATCGCCAGCGGGGCCTTTTTGCGATAGAGGAGCAACTCTTCGCGGCTCGTGGGCTGAAACTCCGCCATCCGCTGCAGGAACTTTGCATAAGCCGCGACGTCGTCCCCGGTGGGCAACTCAAACTGCTTCTCCGCATCGGTGAGCTGCACCTCGGTCGCTTGCGACAGCGCGGCCTGGGCAATCGCCAAGACCCCTGGGGCATCGGCAGCCGGGAGCATTCCGGCATACGATAAGGTTCCGAAGACGCAAGCGGCGAGCGGCAGGAGAGAGCGGCGGATCATGGCGGGCTCCGAGGCAGGTGGGGAGTGAGTCGGGTTCCCGAGCAGGGCGATGGACCGCGGCGCTGAAGTGTGCCGCACCAGGGCCGAACCGCTCAGGAATCATCGCGGGGCCGACGACAATCGATCGTCGCACCGAGCGGGGAAATAGTAAAGGAGCAATCCGTGCGTACTGCTGTTTTTAGCACAAAATCGTACGATCGCCACTATTTGGAGCCCGCCGCAGTGCGGAGCGGGCATGAACTGGTCTTCTTCGAGCCCCGACTGACTCCCGCGACGGCGGTCCTGGCGCGGGACTTTCCGGCGATTTGTTCCTTCGTGAACGACGCATTGACGGCCGACGTGCTGGCCAGCCTGGCCGCCGGTGGGACGCGATTTGTCGCCTTACGCTGCGCGGGGTTCAACCAGGTCGATCTGGAAGCGGCCGCCAAACACGCCATGCGCGTGGCCCGCGTACCGGCGTACTCTCCGTATGCGGTGGCCGAGCATACGGTCGGCATGATGCTGGCGCTCAACCGCAAGTACCACAAAGCCTACAACCGGGTACGGGAAGGGAACTTTGCGATCGATGGGCTCCTCGGCTTCGATATGCACGGCCGGACCGCCGGCGTGATTGGCACCGGCAAGATCGGCGCGATCGTGGCCCAGCTCCTGGCCGCCTTCGGCTGTCAGGTGTTGCTGTACGACGTCCACGAGAACGCCGAATGCCAGGGGATCGGCCGCTATGTGCCGCTCGACGAACTGATTGCGACCGCGGAGATCATCACGCTCCATTGCCCGCTGATGCCCGCCACGCGGTACCTCGTCAATCGCGAGTCGATCGCTCGAATGCAGCGGGGAGTGATGCTGATCAACACCAGCCGTGGGGGACTCGTCGACGCGCCGGCCGCGATCGAAGGGCTCAAGAGCGGGCAAATCGGATACCTGGGTCTCGACGTCTACGAGGAAGAAGCGGACCTGTTTTTCGAGGATCACTCGGACCGGGTGATTCAGGACGATGTGCTGTCGCGGCTCTTGACGTTTCCGAATGTCCTGGTCACTTCGCATCAGGCGTTTTTCACCGAGACGGCGCTCACGCAAATCGCCGAGGTGACGATGGGGAACCTGACGGCGATGGAGCAAGGGGCAGAGCTGCAGAATGAAGTGCGGGCTGGAGGGCGGAAGTAGCGGGCGAGAGCATCGAACAGGAGCAAGTTTTCAGTGTTCTAAACGTCAGCCCTCCGACCTCTGATCTCCGACCGCCGACCTCCGCGACGGACGCCTCGAACTCTCCGTCCATCTTTCGCGTAATAAACCCACGGACGGATCAAACGTCGTTGATCGTAGTTCCCGCAAGCCGCGAACTTTTTTGGCAAAAAATTTTCCATTGCGGGAACGCGCGGGAGTACGAACGCGTCCAAATCCCGTTTAGAGGTGCGGGGAGAAGGTCTTGCGCTTCAGAGCGGGGAGCCTGGACAACGCCCTGCACGCCGGTTGAGGCACCGGCCACATCAGGAACAGAGCGCGCCGTCGTGCGCGGTCGCAGGAGTAGGGCAAATATGGCTACCGCTGAATTGAGCGTCGTCCATTTGGACGACGCTCCCGTTCGTCCTTTGCAGCGCGCCCAAGAACCAGGGCACGCACTGCACCGAATTCAAGAAGTCCGCCGGCTGCAGGGAATGTCCCTGCGGACCGCCTCGCGGCAGCTCGGCATGGATGTTCGTGCGATCCGGGCCCAGGAGCAGTCGTCGACCGACCTGCGGCTGAGCGACCTTTATAAGTGGCAATCGGCGCTGGAAGTACCGATTGCCGATCTCTTGGTCGATGACGAAGCGCCGCTGTCGCGCGGCATTCGCGAACGGGCGCAGCTCGTCAAGATGATGAAGACGGCGCGGGCCCTCTCGGAAACGGCTTCATGCGACGCTTCACGGCGAATGGCCGAGAATCTGATCGAGCAACTGCTGGAGCTGATGCCCGAACTGCGGGAAGTCGGCGCCTGGCACTCGGTCGGCCAGCGGCGCGGCCTCGACGAACTGGGCCGCATTGCCGAACGCCCCATCTCGGATCTGGGGATGGGCGGCTGCGACTCGGACGAGTAGCGGCAGAGTTGTTAACGGCTCCACTTGGTTCGGCGCAGGTATTCTGACCTCGCCGAAACGGGGACCGGACGTTTCCGTTGTCACGCGACGCGTGAGACCTCCGGTCGAAGCGAGACGTATCTAGCTCCCCTGTTTTAGCTTCCACAGCTCTGGCATGCCTTCTGTCCCGGTCGCACCGAGCAATCCATCGGCCGGCCCGCGTGATCGAGCTGAAAGATGCAGCATTCTTCCAGGGCCTGGCGTAGCAACCTTCGTCCCCGCTGAATACGCGACTTGGCCCCGGAAAGTGTGATACCGAACTTGTGGGCCACCTCCTGTTGCGAGAGGCGTTCCATCTCGGCCCAGCGGACCGCCTCGCGGTAGCCGGGCGGCAACGTACTGATCATTTGACCTAGCCACTCCGCGCCGCCGCATGGGAGCTGACTCGGTTGATGGTCGCACTTGTCGGTGGGATTGGCGTCGGCGGGATCAGCCTCACCCAGCGCCATCATCGAATTCGCAGCCTTGCGGTGGTGATCGCGAATCACGTTGCGAGCGATCTGGTAGACCCACGCCGCCAGTCGATCTGAATCGCGAAGCGTTCCGACATTGCGGTGAATCCGTAGGAACGTCTCTTGCAGCAGATCGTCGGCAGCATGATCGTCCGACACTCGGCGACGAATGAATTGCCGCAGGTCCATACTGAGGTGGGCCCAGACGGTATCGGTCGATAGTACGGTTTTCATCGAGGTCTCATCCGCCCTTAGTCGGCGTCGGGGCGCAGCAAGCGACTGCTGTGCAGCAAGCGGCAGGTCCGCAGCCCACGGGAGTACAGCAGCAGGCCGGCACATCGCAGCCAGCCGGTACGCAGCAGCTGGACGGGACACAACACCCTGCCGGGACGCAACAACTGGGCGTGTTGCCCGTTTCCGAGGATTCAGTCGGCATGATTCTCTCCTTGTCATAGGACTTCGTTAAGGCTGACAGTCAGCCAGTGCAGAAGTTCAGACGGAGAGGGATCGAAAAGGATGCAGAGAATCAGGATGAGTTCGGGCCGGCGGAAATTTTTGTTTTCACGCCGACATTTTCTGTCGGAGTTTGGGGGTCGAGAGCAGTTGGCTCGTCCTCAAGTAGCGCTCGCAATTCCGCGGGCGTCGCGATTCGCCCGGCGACGACCACCTTGCCGTCGATGGCCAATGCGGGAAGTGCCCACGGATCGAGGGCCACGATGCGGTCGTAATCGGTAACTTTGGTGACCGTATCTCCGCGCCTAGCCTGGCGAATCGCCTCTACGGCGTTCTTCAGCAGGCTGCTGCAGCTGCGGCAGCCGAACCCCAACACTTCCAAAGTGGCCATGTGTTACTCCTTCGCAGCGACTAGCTGGGCGACGAGCGACCGCAGCCCTGCGACGCCGACCGGAGCCTGCACCTGCCAAGGCACCAGGGCGACGCGCGAGGCATGCTGCGTGGCCACCTCCCGCAGGAATGGGCCCTCGTGGCGTTGCCGCGAGACCAGCACCGGATCGCGCACGTCGAGGGGATGGAGGCTTTGATTGATTACCCAGCCGAACGGCTCGATTCCGGCGCGGCGCAGATCGCGCTGCAAATGCGCCGCTTCGTGAACCGGCGTGGCTTCAGGCAGTGTCACGATCAGCACATGCGAGAACTCAGGGTCGCGCAATCGTGGCAGCAATTGCTGGACGCTTGCGGGCAATTCACTCGCCTGACGGCTCATTTCCCGGTGGTACGCGAGCGCGGCATCGAGCAGCAAGATCGTGTGCCCGGTAGGCGCAGTGTCCAGCACCACAAATCCCTCGCGTCCTTGATCCACGGCTGCCGCGAAGGCACGGAAGACCGCGATTTCTTCGGTGCACGGCGAGCGCAGATCTTCTTCCAAGAGGGCGCGGCCATGTTCGTCGAGGTTGGCGCCGGCACTGGCCATCACCTCGGCCGAATAGGCGGCGATCTCCGCCTTGGGATCGATCCGGCTGACCTGCAGATTGGGCAGCGTACCGCCAATCGTCGCGGCGACATGCGCGGCCGGATCGGTCGTCGAAAGGTGAACGGGGAAGCCGCGATCGGCCAGTGCCACGGCGACTGCCGCCGCGATGGTGGTTTTGCCGACGCCTCCTTTGCCCATCGTGAGGATGACGCCACGACCGGCCTGAGCAAGCTCCTCGACAAGTTCCGCCAGGCTGCCGAGTCCTTCTTCGCCGGTGAGTACGGCCTCGGCCGCATCGACTGCCGATTCATCGAGCTTGCCGGCAGCCACGGCTCGCAGCGCGTCGGCTCCGAGCAAGCCATAGGGGGCCAAGGGGACCACCGTGCGGGGCAAATCAATGAGCACCGCGGGAATGTCTGCGAGCACCCGTTCCGCGCGCTCTTCCATCGACTTCGCGACGGGATCGCTGGCGTCGGTCGCCTGAAACACGCCGTTGACGACGAGGTGTTGATTCTGCACACCGAGTTGGGCGAGTTCGCCGCTGGTGCGGGCCGCTTCCGCCAACGACGCCGCATCGGCTCGGGTTACCAGCACCAGCGTGGTCACCCGGGGATCGCCCAGTGCTTGCACGGTTTGCTGGTAGAGCTGCTGTTGCGCCTGCAGGCCCGCCAGAGGACCCAGGCAGGAGGTTCCCGACGTGTTGTTCGCCAGGAAACCGCTCCAGGCCGAAGGCAGCGTCAAGAGCCGGAGTGTATGGCCCGTGGGTGCGGTGTCGAAGATCACATGGTCGAACTCGGCGGTCGCCCGCGGTTCGCCAAGCAACTTGGCGAACTCATCGAAGGCGGCGATCTCGACCGTGCACGAGCCGGAGAGCTGCTCCTCCATGCTGTTGATCGCCGTATCCGGCAGAATCCCGCGATAAGGTTCGACCATCCGCTCCCGATAGTCGCGAGCGGCGGCCTCCGGGTCGATATTCAGCGCGAGAAGCCCCTGCACGCCGGGAATTGGCGTGGGCGCTGACGTCAATTGCACCCCGAGCACCTCGTCGAGGTTCGACGCGGGATCCGTGCTCACCAGCAAGACGCGCTTCCCTGCGTCGGCCAAAGCGATCGCGGTGGCGCAGGCAAGGGAGGTCTTGCCCACGCCTCCCTTGCCGGTGAAGAACAGGTTTCGAGTTGGGTTCTTGAGCATTTCCACGGTACATGTCCTTCCTAGACGGGAGCCTAGCAGCAGCCGCTTCCCGGTTGGCAACAACCGGCGGCGACCTCGGGGAGAGCGAAATCAGCGGCCCGCTCGACGTGCGCCCACGACGCCAGCAACTCACGGCTCGGATACGTTCCTTGGCAGACGATGCGACCATCGACGCGAATGATGGGGAGCGCGTCGACCCCCTTGGTTTGCAGCGTGGCTCGCACATCCGGCTGAGCGGCGAACTCGCGAGGCTGCTGCGAGAGGTTGAATCGCTCCACGTTGACTCCCTGGCGCCGCAGCCAGTCGAGGTCGCCGGCGAAGCGGACCAAGGTCTGATCGACCTGGGG
>JALORD010000209.1 GCA_025459145.1 Pirellulaceae bacterium
GACCGGAACGGCCTGTGTCCCCCAGTCGGCGGCGGCCGGAGGCGACGGACCCTCGCTCGCCGGAACGTGCGGGCCGTGAAGCGTGGGGAGATTCGCCATCACTTCGTCCGCCAATTCGGCCGGTTCGCTGGACCCGGTGCGGCCGCCGCTCGACAGTCGCTGAAAAATGAGGTGAAAGTCACCTACTTCGAGCCGGTCGCCCAGGACGACTTCTTCGCAGACGATGTCCTGGCCGTTCCGCTGCGTTCCGTTGCTGCTGTTCAGATCGATGCACCACAGCCGTTGGTTGTCCCAAAAAAGCACGCAATGGAATCCCGAGACCTTGTGTCCTTTGAGCTGCAGCGCGCATTGCGGCCGCCGACCGACGGGACTGAGGATGGAACGAAACCGACGCTTGTCCTTGAGCCGGTTTCCGCAGTAGATCATCATCACCGGCAAAGGAGGCTTGGCGCTTCCCCAAGCGGAGGGCAATTCGCTTGGCAGTGCATCTTCGGGGTCTGCCGTCAGCAGACTGGCTCGAAGTCGATAGGGGCCGACCTGAACCGACTGTTCGGGCTGGAGCCACATTCCGGACCGTTCAGGGCCGGAATCGTCGCGATCGAGAAACAGGCAGAAAACCCCTGCGCGGGTTGCATGCAAATACAGGGCGCGGGTAGGTACTGCCGGATCGGGAAGACAAACGTCCGCCCGCGGGTGGCGACCGACGCGCGCAAACGGCTGGTCCAGCGGCAGAACCGTCTGCCCGCCGGGACCGTCGACGGTCACAATCAGAAATTCTGTACACCAATAGGACATTGGGAGGCACGCGGGTCGCGGAATTCCCGCACGTTGACCGAAAACAACACAAGCCGTCTAGCAGAATAGGCAGAAAATCGACGATTTGCTCATGAATTCTAGGGTAACATCGCCCGATTCTGCGGAGAATTGTCAAGGATACCGGCTATATGGATGTAGGACGGTCAACCAGATCTAGGGGTGACCTATTCTCTCGGGGCAGGTTGGTGCGATAATTCACCGCTTGGCTTGCCTTGAAGAAACCGCGTGGTTTTAATGGGTGGTTGTAAGACTCCCTACACGCAGGGTGTTCTCTAATTTGAAACCGCCGGTCTATATTCAAAAATAGCCGCACCGCGACGCTTGGTGGTCCCGCCCGTTTTGCCCGCCGCGAACTAGACTTGCCGAACCCCGCCCCACGAGATTCGTGGCCCGCGGGCAAGCAAGGAGCTCGGTCATGCCCATTCTCGCCGCCGAAGTCAGCCTGTTCCCCGAAAACCTGCTCGAGGGTTTTTCCGTCGCTGGACTCGAGCGCCGCTGGTGGGCCGTCTATACCAAGGCTCGCCAGGAAAAGTCGCTTGCCCGCCAGCTGTTGTCGCTCGAGATCCCGTACTATTTGCCGCTCATCCCCAAGGTGAGCAACATCGGTGGACGGCGGGTAAAGTCGCTGCTTCCCTTGTTTGGCGGCTACCTGTTCATGTACGGCACGGAAGAGGAACGGCTGCAAGCGCTCAACACCAAACGTGTCGCCCAGATGTGGTCCGCCTCGAAGGTGGACGATGTGGTGGGAGACCTGCACAAGGTGCGTAAGCTGATTGACTCGGGAGCGCCCCTCACCGTGGAAGCCCGGATGGTGGCGGGTCAGCTCGTTCGCGTGAAGAGCGGCGCCTTCATGGGAATGGAAGGCGTCATCGAAAAGCGGCGCGGCGAAGAGCACCTGTTCGTGAAGTTCAACTTCATCCAACAGGGCGTTTCGGTGCGCATCAGCGACTACTTGCTGGAGCCCATCTAAGGGTTCCCAGGCTGCGGGTCGATTGAAACGTCGGTGCGGGCGAGCCGAGCGGCATCGCAGCCGACTCGTCCTTCCGTCGCCGACTGGACCTTTCGGTTTCCAGTCCACTCAGGCCGGACGTCCCCTCCACCACGGGTGCATCGACGATTGGCGCGTCGACGACCGGGGCCAAAAACGACGACGGACTGACTTCGGGCGGCACGGGTGACTCGGGCGGCTGCGCAGCCTCCTCGGGGACCGGTGGGGCCATCGGCAACGCGGGCGTTTCGGCGGCCGGAGGTTCGAGCGTTTGGTCGTCGAGCGTAGGCGGAACCAGCGGTTGCTTTGCCTCCGGCAGCGTCTCGACGTTATGAATTTCGGGCGGGAACGGCGAAGGGCACGGTGGACACTCGGCCGGCCAGGGGCGCCAGCAAGTGCTGTGGACACCGTAGCAAGGCCAGACCGGATAGCACTCCTCGCAGCTACCGCGGCGAAATCCGAGCGATCCGCTACAAGCACAACCCGCTTGCAGGAGGGCCAGGATGGCCACTGCCGAAAGCAGCGACCAGGCCCTGCCTGTATGGTTCGAGGATTGAGTTTTCACGAGATCGGACTCCCGGCAGCCAACGATGCACTGAGACCGTGGACGGTGGGTGAGACTCTGCATACTAGAAGCCTCCTCCGCCGCCCTGAGGATTGCCGCCACCCTGCAAGACTTTGCCGGAGAACCGCGTGGCGGTCCCCGCACCGAGCAGCGAGAAGCCCATGGCCCGTTCAAGCGGCGCGAGCATCTTGGCGAGCTTCGTATCGAAGGCCACGAGGCTGTCTTCCGCAACGAACAGGCGGTCCCCTGGCATCAACTGGTAGTTCGTTTGTGCGCCTCCGTAGGCGGTGACTTCCTGCCAATCGACAGGCAGCAGTTGCACGTCGTGCGAGTAGGGAACCGGGCGGGCAATCCAGATTCGCTTGGAAGAAAGCTGCGTGAGCCCGTTGATGTTCGAGATGGCGTCGAGCACCGTTTCATTGCCCGTAATCGGCCACTTCGAGACACCGTCGCCCATGCCAGCCCCTTCGGTGATGATGTAGTAAGACTTGCTGTTGTAAGCGAAGACGTCGACCGAGATTTCGGGGTCTTCGAGGAATTGCGAGAGGTAGATCTCGATTGCTTGCTTGGTTTCGGCCAGGGTGAGTCCCACGACCGGCACGCTGCCGTAGCTTCCCAGCGTGACTGTCCCGTCGGGACCGACGAGATGAGTGCCGGCAATTTGCTGTTTGCCCGACATTTCGAGCAGCGACACCGAGACGATCGGGTCGCGGAGTTGTGTTGCCAGTGCGGCTCGCACCGCGTCCTGCGCCTCTTCGATCGTCAGGCCAGCGATCTTGACCGAGCCGTAGGGGACGCCCAGCGCGACCATCCCCCCGGGCTGAATTGGAAAGGCCCCTGCGATCGGCGCGTCGGGCAACGTTCCTTGGACTGAAATGGCGACGAGATCGCTCGTCCGCAGGTGGTACGGACTGCGGGGGACAATGTGAATCGCTTCAATGACCAGAATGTCCGGCGGCTCGACGGTATACGTCGGCAACACCACCTTGGACAACTCCCGCGGCATATCGGGCGGCGGAGGAGGCAAGTGGTGCGGCAGTTTGGCACCCATGTGCCCTGTGTGAGATTTGCATCCGCTTGCTGCCGCCATGGCAACCAGGCACAGAAGAAGTATTTTCCGCATGAGTTGCCAACCTCGCTTCCAGGAACAACCGCTAGGCGTACGGACGATCCGCGGGCGACGCCCCCGGCGTCGTAATGGGGACCGCGCGGCGAACCCCTAGATGTTGATATCGGCCGTCCGCATGTTGACGATTACTCCCGATGTTCCCAAATTGCCGGGCGGTCGAGAGGTTTGCAGAGAATTTCAAATGAAACCACCCGTTTTGGTGGTATTCATTGGAACTTGCGACTGATACGGTTACCCGTAATGGACATGGGGAAAGTGTGTACTTGGTCGCCCCCAAGAAAGACATCGCCCGGGGCAAGCAGAAATTGCTCAAAACGTGAGTAGAATCTGCTGAGTACAACCAACCCCATTTTTCGTTTCAAGGGTGGACAGTTCGGTCGTTGGTTTGCGTAGGACGCAAGCCGCAGGGAGCGGCCGAATTGGCATCCGAAGGAGATTCACCGGGAGCTTTTCGCACACGATCCAGTCTTTACGCTTCGCTTGGGGCAACTATCCTTGAATGGACGCACCGTTTGACTCTCTGGGGCAGAGTCGGAGGTGGTGCCGCAAGCGGGTAATTTCAACTGTTGCTCGTGGCGTTATTTCGAGAGCCGCCAGGCCTGCCTGGTGGGAGGATCGACGTGAAGCGGACATTATTGCCCCGCCCTGAGAAAAACCGCAGCAGTCCCTCGCTTCGTCCGATCGTGGCGCTCTATACGCGGTTCGCTGCTGGACAAGCCGTCGAAGTGGTCCAGGGTGACCTCAAAGGGACCCGTGGACGCGTGATCAAACAACTTGACCCCCAACGATGGGTCGTGCAGCTGCAGGGTTTGCCTGCGGGAGTCTTGCTCTCCATCGCAGAGGATTCGCTCCGAATCTGCATGCCTCCTCGCGGCTAGTTCTTCGCGATGGAGCCTTTCGCGCCGCAAACGGGTGCGGGTGGTGCACCGGCACCTCTGCGAGGCATTCGACCTGCCTCAAGTGCTAGAGACTCTGGCGGTCGCCTGCGGAACGTGGGATTAACCAGCTAAGACTGAAACCAGCTAGCTCGAACAGGTCGTCCCCACCGAGAGCGAAATCCGAAAATCGCAGCCAGAACTGGCGCCGGGCAGGATCTCGCCATCAAATTCTTCTTCCCGCAGAACGACGTCAAAATCTCCCAGGTCGTCGTTGACGTTGATGGTCAGCACGGAACCCAGATCGGGATCCTGCGAGTAGAGGGCGGAGCCTCGAAGCGTTCGCTTCAAATTGCCGTGTGCGAAGTCCACGGCGATCGTCCGCCGGTGAAGTTGCGATAGACGTTGCAAGGGCATCGGAGAGAGCCTCGTCGCTTCCAGCGAACGCTGGTTCGAAAACAATCCCTGAATTCGGTTTACCATCGTCACGGGCGAGTCTTTCGAATTGAATTCAACAGAAATTTAAAAGCAACTCCACTTTCAGGGGGAAGGCATCGCATGCCCAATTCCCCAGAATGCGGGTAGATGTTGCGGATAGCTATTGCAAGGGATTTTTTTGCATATTTAGAGTTGCGATAGCTCAGTTCCCCTTGTTCCCGTGCTTGTGGTGCGCCTTTCCGCATTCTTGCCGGGTTAGTACACAATTCTCCCCTGCCGTTCACGATCGCGTTTTTGGAGTGTTACCGGGCGAGAAAGTCGTTTCCGCAGAAAGACTTCGGAATCCGGAAAGATGAATGAATGCCCGCTCTACTCCCAACAACCCAATTTCTTCAGAAATACGATTTCCCAGGATTACTGCGGCTGGACTACGGCTTCAGACCTGCAAATAATGCTTAACAATAGAACGAAAACTCGCCGCAACTGGGACGGCCCGAACGACCGATAGTACCATTGCCGTACATACCGCTCATCATCGCCGGCTATACTGTATCTGCCGCCGAGGGCCTGGAACTTACACGAAAAATTCACAAGTCCATTAGGCGGAAGAAGGAGTGACGTTCAATGAACATTAAATCACTACTGCTCGCTGGTTTGGTTCTGGGCTTGGCCGGCTTGGTCAACGAGGCCTCTGCCCAAATTCGCTACACCCCCCCGGCCGGACCTGTCCTTCCGTCGCAGCTCAACTACTTTCGGCGCGACTTCGGCCTCACTGACCCTTACAACGGAATTGTCGCCCCTCGGCGGCAGCTCGATTACCAACTGCAGCAAATGGTGCAGCAGCAGCGGGCCGACTTTATGGCAGCCGAGCGTCAGATCAATGAACTGAGTCAGGTCCGGCAGTCGACCGCGGCTCCCACAGGAACCGGGGCAACGTTCATGAATTACATGCACTATTACCCCCAGCGTGGTGCACCGAGGCGCTAAGGGACTGAACCCAAGTCTGGCGCGCATTGGATCGTGAATTCAGATTCTTCCCTTGACTTCCGGTGCTCGTTTCCCGACGATTCACTCCAGCGAAGGTCGCTGTCAACAATTCCCAAAATTCCAAGAAAAGATTTGGGGATTGTCAGGGAATGGTCAGCGGTGGACACAGGGTTGAGGCAACTCGGCCTCGTGAATTCACCTTCGCCATCAGCAATTTCCTGCCCCGCGGCAGTTTCTCGCTCTCCGCGTGGTAGGGTTGCTTAGGAAGGGGTGTGAAATGCCGAAAGCGCTAACGCGTCGCACGACCGCGGCCCCCAGGCACAGCGGCATGTCCCACGAGATCGCCAAGTTGTTGCTCGAACACGCCGAGACGTTTCTCGAGCGGACCGAAGCGATCAAGTCGGCCTTGTCGCTGGGAATGCCCCTCAGCGAGATCGAAAAATACCTGGATTGGCTCGATTCGGTCCGCGGAACCGATAAGTCGCCTCCGAAAAGCGGCAGTCGGAAGCCGTCCCCTCCAAGCGGCTCGACCTAACCCTTCACTTCACCGGCTGACTTAGCGGCCTGATTAACGGCCATTTGGAAGGCCAAGTGAACGGCCCCCCGCACGGGATCGGCCACGACACTCGTATCCCGCGGCCCGATCTGTCGCTCGCAAAGGTTGCTCACGACCCGCTCGCGGTACGACGGCTGGTGCACGAAGAGTCCTCCCGCCATCGCGAGTCGATAGCCGCCCGCTTTAAGCGGCAACTTCGCGGCTAATGCGGCGACCATTTCGGCCAGGTCGCTCGCCGCACCTTCTACGATCGAGCGGGCGAGCGGATCGGTCGCTTCCGCGGCGAAGACCAGCGGCGCGAGGCTCGCGATCCGTTGCCGGGTCATGTCGACCGCGTAGACCTTGGCGATCAAATCCGCGGGCTCTTCGGCCGAGAGCGCCTGCTGCACGGCGGCGAGCAGCGACGTGGCCGGCCCGCGGCCATCGACGGACCGCACCGCACTCCGCAGCGCTGCCAGTCCCAAGGCATAGCCGCTCCCTTCGTCGCCGAGCAGATAGCCCCAGCCGCCGCAACGAGCCGCCGCGCCCGATTGCCCGCGTCCCAAGGCGACCGAACCTGTGCCGGCCACGAGGGCAATTCCCGGCCCGTCGTCGCCTACCGCGGCAGAGTCTCCCGCTGGCAAGATCAGTTCGAGATCGCCCACCACCTGAACCTGCTGGGCCACGCCGCTGGCATGCGCCCAATCGGCGATCGCCGCCTGTTCGGCAACTCGCCCGGCACCCGCCAGGCCGAAACAGGCCGCATCGACTGTCGCTCGGGGAAGGCCCGCGTCCGCGAAGGCCGCATCGATAGCGGCGCGCAAGTTCGCCTGCACCACTTCGAAACCGGCCGCACGTGGATTGCCCGTCCCGGCCAAACCGCGGCCCAGCACTTCCCATGGCCCGCCAGCATACGAGGGCCCGCCGGCACACGAGCGCGCCAGCCACACGACGGTCTTGGTTCCGCCTCCATCGGCCCCGAGCAACAGCCGCTCGCTGCCTATCGACTGCTCAGACATGCGCGGAACCACCACCGTGCGAATTCGGTCCTAGGGAATGTCCCTCTCACGCTCAGGAGAGACCGGCGATCGGCTGCGGCGTCGTCAGGGCCCGCAGCAAATCCTGCGGCAGGCCCGTCATCAGGCGGACTTGCCCCAGATCGAGGAGCGTGTGCATCACCGTGGCGAGCAGATTCTCGTTGCCGAACGGATCGCTGGCAGGCTCGCCGGCATCGCGAGATGAACTGCCGATCACCTGCCCGCGCGGATAGCCGCCGCCATAGACCAAGAGAGGAGCGAGGCCGCCCCAATGGTCGCGTCCGCCCCCTTTGTTGATCCGCGGCGTGCGTCCCATTTCACCGGTCGCCACCAGCAGGATATCGTCGGCCAGGCCGCGGGCTTCGCAGTCTTCGATAAACGCCGAGAGGGCATGGTCGAGCGGCTGGCCGCAGTACTGCATCCCTTCTTCCATCGTGGCGTTGTTCACATCGGCATGCATGTCCCAGACGAAGTTCGTCGTCACCGTGACAAAGCCGCAGCCCGCCTCGCACAGCCGGCGGGCCATCAGCAGCAGTTTGCCGAGCGTCTGCGCGTTGTCGACATACCGCGGGTAGTTGTTCCACTTCCGGCTGATCTGGTCGGGGCGGATCAGCGGGGCCGTGTCGTAGCGGCGGATCGTCGCAGGATCTTCGTGCGACAGGTCGAACGCCTGGGCCACTCCGCCGACGATCGTATCGAGGGCCTGCTGCTGGAATCGATCGGTGCCGGCCAGCGCCTCGCGATGATCGAGTTCGCGGCGAATTCGGTCGAGGCTCGACAAGAG
>JALORD010000210.1 GCA_025459145.1 Pirellulaceae bacterium
AGGCTAAAGGAAGCAGCAAGGGCCAATCCCTGGGCGAGTGAAATCCGGGGTTCCTGACGGGTCGCTAGTCCAGCCGCCACAATCGCCGCCGGCAGCGCCACGGCAAAGCCCGTGAGAAATCCCCACTCGATGGCCAGTCCAAGCCAACGGCAGAGGTGAAAGTAAAGCGCACAAACGGCCAGAAACATTCCGCCGACCAGGTACGAGCGAATCCGAGGCCCGGCCATCAGCCGTCGGAATCGGCTTCGCACCCCCGCGGTCTCAGTGAAGGAGTTTGCGGATCCGCTCGCTGGTTGATTTGCGGGCGCGTGTCGAATCCGCCAGCTTTGACCGACCGTCCACTGAAACATCGTCCACAGCACCAGCGGCCACAGAAACAGGTAGCCGCCCAGCAGGGCATGCCAAACGGGACCACCGAAAAGACCTGCGGCAAGCACGATCCCCCACAGAATCGGTTGCGACCAACGCTGCCCGATCCTTCCCACACCCCAAGCCAGCACCGACGCGATTCCGATGGCCGCCATACTCGCCAGGTACCACCGGCGGAACTCGCTCCCGGCGGGAAGTGTTGCCGGGTACTCGCGTTCCCCGCCCAGCAACACGCCCGGATCGAATCGTTGCGAGCGGGCAAGCGAACTGGCTGGGACGACCCGCTTCGCAGCCAAGGAATCAAGCGGCTCACGTCCCAGGTACACGCACGCAGCCCGCGTCTGCGTTCGCACGAGCAGATAGCCGTTGGCAAGGGCCGGCGGCGTCCAGCAGATTTCATCGGGAAAGAGGGGCATCCTACCGAATTCCTCGTATTGATCGGGAGACTGTCTGGCGAGAAGCAGTTCGCCCCGATCACTCCACAGAATCAGCTTGCCGTCGGCCGCGATCACCTGCGCGTGCCCCGGCCCTTGCGACGACCAGCGAACCTCCCCCGTTTCCCAGTCGAGCGCCCGAAACTCGCCGCGCGAGGGGCGATGAAGGCGCGACTGCGCTTCGCGCAGGTCGAAGCCATAGAGCGTATCGCCCACGAGCACGCTCGATGCCACATCGTTCGACATCTGCCGACAAAACCACTGCGGCGTCGGCAGGCAACGCGGCGGATTTGTGTACTCGGTTGCGCCGGACGGCGCTTCCAGCCGAAACTGCTCACCGCCGCTCTGAAACGGCCCCGCAATAAACAACGCTGGCTCGCGGTAGATCGGCGACGCCGAATGCTCGTCGTAACCTTGCGACATCGGCGATTCCCACCACAGCTCTCCCGTTCGGCGATGGATGCACGCGAGCGAATTCTGCAGCAGGGCGATCACCAGCGGTTCTCCCTGCCACTCGATCGCCAGCGGCGTCGCATAGCTGGCGGGCTTCGTACCTGCCTTCCAGACCAGCGAACCATCGGCGGCCGACAAGGCAACGACGCTTGCCGAGGGACCGCCTACGGGCAGAATCACCAGATCGTCGACCACCAGCGGCGACGCCGAGTAGCCAAACTCCGTCCCGCGACCGCCGAATCGCTCGTTCACATTCACGGCCCAAACTCGCGACCCGCTCTGAGCCTCCACACATCCCACTAATCCTTGGGGCGTCGCAAAATAGACCCGGCCGCCGGCCACCGTCGGCGTCGAACGCGGCCCGGGATACAGGCCGCCGCCGTCATAGGGCCAGCCGCAGGCGTGGGACCACAACGTCTGGCCACTCTTGAGGTCCAGACAAACGACCGCTTGTTCATACAGCGACTGGGTCATCGTGTATGCCCGGTCACCCACGATTGCAAAACTCGAGTAACCTGGCCCGAGGTCGCGAACCCACAGCACCGGAAGCCCTCCCGGGGGAATCGTGTCGACGAGCGACTCACCTTCGGCAATTCCATCTGCATGGGGCCCGCGCCACTGGGGCCAATCGCCGGCGTAGAGCGGTAGACAGGCAAGCCCGCATACTAGCGTCAATACGGTGGTTCCGCGCATCGGGCACCTTTCGAGGGCCTCCGCCAGCGGCTTACTTCGACACCTTCTGGTCGAGGTGGCCGCTCTTGCCGATTGCCCACAACAGCCGCAGTCCGACGAGCAGGCTCGTCACACAACCGATCAGTCCCAGAATCGAAAGATTGTGCAGCCCGAACCAGAGCGGCTCTTTCTGAGTGAATAGCACGGGCGGCACTTTGTAGCTGAGCATTAGCGACGATCCGAGAAATAGTGCGCTGGTGAGTAGTCCCAGCACGAGCCGGTTCACACTCGGCCCTAGTCCCCGATGATCGAGATGCACATCGAATTTCCCTGACTGGATCTGTTCGAGAATTTGAATGATCCGCTGCGGAAGCACCTCCGCGAGCTGCTCGACCTCCATATAAAGGCGACGCAGTTTGCGTGCCTGGCGTGTCGGCGAGAATCGCCTAAGCAACATTTTGCGATGATACGGCTGCATCACCTCCATCAGGCTGAAGTGGGGGCTGAGCAGCTGCGAGGTTCCTTCCAGGGTCACCAGCGTCTTGATGAGCATCGCGACCTGCGCCGGCAGCATGATCCCGTGTCGCCGCATGATCTGTGTCATGTCGGTCAGCGCACCGCTCACATCGAATTGATCGAGCGCCTGGGTGGCATAGTGTCCGACGAAATCGGCCACGTCGTTCGAAAAGGCCCCCTCATCAAGCTGCGGCGGCGCCTGGCCAATCCGCTTGATGATCTTTACAAGCAGAGGCACGTCGTGCTGCACGATCGCCATCAGCATGTCTTCGATGTCTTCCCGCATCCGTTCGTCGATGCGGCCCACCATGCCAAAATCGAGCAGGCCGATCACGTTTCCCGGCAGGATGACAATGTTTCCCGGATGCGGATCGGCATGAAAGAAGCCGTGCGTAAAGATCATCTGCATGTACAGACCGGCCCCGCGGCGGGCGACTTCCTCGCGGTCGATTCCTGCCGCCGACAACAGCCCCGTCTCGGCGACCGGAATCCCGTCGATCATATCCATCGTGAGAACCCGCGGCGTCGACAGTTCGGTCAATGCTCGGGGAATGCGAATCGTCGGATCGTCTTTGAAGAGCGAGCCGAACTGGCTGAGATTCCGCTCCTCGCGGCCAAAATCGAGCTCGCGACGTAGCGTGCGTCCCATCTCCGCCATGTTGGCGGTGGGCCGGTAGGGACGCAGTTCGGAAATCTGCTCCGCCAGCTGGGCCAGTCCCGCCAGCACCTCGAGGTCCTCGTTGACCTTCGATTCGATCCCATGATGTTGAACCTTCACGACCACCCGCTCGCCGGTCTTGAGACGCGCCCGGTGGACCTGCCCGATCGACGCCGACGCGATCGGCACGAGCTCGAACTCGGCAAACAGTTCGTCCAGCGGCATGCCGAGTTCGGTTTCGACAATCTGGCGGACAACTTCCGGGGGATCCGCAGGCGTCGCCGACTGCAGTTGCGCAAGTTCGTCGGCCAGTTCCTTGCCGACGACGTCCGGCCGCGTGCTCAGGAGTTGCCCCAGCTTGATAAACGTCGGCCCCAGCTCTGTCAGCGTCAGTCGGATACGGGCCTCGCGCGTCAGCCGTGAAAGGGCCTCGCCATCGGGAGCCTTGAGGCGGTCTTTGACGAAGTCGATGTTCGACTGCGCCAGCCAGTCAGCCAGGCCGTACTTGCTGAGCACCGAAAGGATTTCGGTCCAGCGCTTCACGTTGCGGTAAATCGACGGCAGGGAACGCACTTTGATCATGATGGTCGATGCGGGTGTCGTCCTGCCGCTGGCGGGCTGATCGTGCCCGCACGCTGGTTCAAAAGGTACTCTTCAATTCTAATCCGGCCGGGGGGGAGGAATGCAGGGCTGCGTAGTCATTCAAGTGGATCGGCGATGCCTTTCGGCGACTAGCATGGCAAAGGACGATCCGATTGCTCTTCCGGTCAGCCGAGGACTCGGCTGGCCCAACTTCCATGCTCGCGTGATTCAATTACTGCGTAGCCATAACGGAGTTGGCCTGCCCCGGAACGAACTGAATAACTGAGCGCTTGCGGCGCTACTCTCGCGCGCAAGCGGCATTAAGTGATGCCGCAAGTCGTTATCTCGCTGCGACTTCCGCCGATCTGCCAGACTGAGCGCAGGCAGATTATTTAACACAATGTTCACCTCGAATTGAGTCACCGCTGGGCGAGGCCAGGGCGGGTTCGGAGACCCGCGCTCAACAACGAGGGCGCGGCGGTTAACCCCGGCCCCGAGCTCGGCGTGCGCACGCAACAAAGTCAGGCAAACTACCAGGTTGTGAAAGATCGCGCCGGCTGATTCGATGAGTTCGATCAGTGGGGGCCTTCGCCCATCCAACACTCGCGGCCACTTCGTTGCGCACTCGCAACGACGGGAACGACCGAAGGTCGAAGCCGAGCTTCGACAGATCCGCGTCGATTTGCAGGCCAGAGACGATGCTTGGCACCATCTCCGCCCGCTCGACCCGTTGACAAGCGCGCCTTCGCGACGAGCGTTTCGCCGGGCTACGAGTATACCACAACATCCCCGCATCGCCCGCGCTATTTGTGCCACAAAGATATATCGCACAACGACTTATGAAAAATCGCAGCAAGCCTAACAATTTTTCGCCCCGGCGAGCATTTTCGGGAGCCATTGGAAGTCCAAGTCCGTCAACGACTTTCGTCGCCCGCCGCGGCGGCTCAACTTGCCCCCTCAAAGTGCGGTCGCAGCGTCTCAAGGGGGAATTCCGCTTCGCCCGCGGTTGGCCGAAGCGCTCTCGCGCCTGGATCGCCAGGGAACCCTCGCGCGCGGTTGGTTCCGGTGCTTGACGCTGACGCCGCCTCGCCACCTACAAATCGGACACGCCGTTTTGACGGAAAACCAGATTGCCAGCGGGTCCACGATCCGCCAGAATTCTGATTCCCATGGCTCGATCGAGTCAGTTGTTCAACCTGATCTGCAGCGGCCTGTGAATCGCCAACCGTTTCAAACGCCCCCCCGGTGGTGGCCGCCCAAGATGACCCCCTGGCTGGTCCGGCTGTGGCGGCCGCTCATCAATCGCGAGTTGCGACGCGGGCAAAAGATCGTCGAGATCGATGTCGGCGGACTTGCGCACGTGCAGCAGGCCCTAGCCGAGGGAGCCGGCGTTCTGGTCACTCCCAACCACTCGTTCCACTACGACTCGTACGTCTTGATTGAGGCGGCTCATCGCATCGGCCGGCCATTTCATTTCCTGACCGCCTGGCAAGTCTTCGCGATGAGCAAGTGGCACGAGCAGGAAGTGCTCCAGCGGCACGGCTGCTTCAGTATTAACCGTGAAGCGACCGACCTGCAGGCCTTCAAAACGGCGGTCGAGATTTTGCGGGCCGACCGGCATCCGCTCGTCATTTTTCCCGAAGGAGACATCTATCACACGGGAGATCGCGTCACGCCATTTCGCGACGGGGCGGCGGCGATCGCCATGTCGGCCGCGAAAAAAGCCGATCGCCCCGTGGTTTGCATTCCCACGGCGCTCAAATGCGTCTACCTCAACGACCCGACCCCCGAGCTGGCGAAGCTCATGACCCGCCTGGAAGAGAGTCTCCATTGGCGGCCCCGCCCGGAACTTCCGCTGCACGAGCGGATCTACCGCTTTGCCGAAGGTCTGCTCGCCCTGAAGGAGTATGAAGAACTGGGACAGCCGCAAACGGGCCGTGTCGCCGAGCGGAGCCGCCGCCTGATCGAGGCGATCGTGTCGCGGCTGGAATCGCAACATCAAGTGACAAGTCGCGGCGGCTTTATTCCCGAACGCGTCAAGGAAGTCCGCCGAGCGGTGATCAAGGCCGCTGAACAAGATGGGACGACTCCCCAGTCCAAGAGCCAACTGGCCCGCGATCTGGAGGACCTGTTCTTTGTCATTCAGCTCTTCAGTTACCCGGGCGACTATGTGGCTCAGCGGCCCACGATCGAGCGAATTGCCGAGACCCTCGACAAGTTTGAAGAGGATGTCTTGCGGGCCGACTATCCGGGCATTCGCGGAACTCGGCGAGCGATCGTCCGCTTCGGCGAACCGATTGTCGTTCCGAAAGAGCGCGAGGCCAAAGGCGCCGTCGAAAAATGGACCGATCTGGTCGAGAGCCGCGTCCAGGGTTTGCTCGATGAAATCAATGGTTCCCTCCCGAATTGAGGCCGCCCTATGATCGAACTTATCCAGGTGGCCAAGTCGTTCGGCGGCACACAAGTCCTGCAGCCGACGTCGCTCCGTCTCACGCCGGGAGAAATCACCGTCCTTATCGGCCCCAGCGGCTGCGGCAAATCGACGCTCCTGCGGCTGATGATCGGCCTCATCGAGCCCGATCAAGGGGAAGTGCGCTTTGGCGGCACGCGGCTGTCGCCGGACAACATCACGCAAATGCGGCGGAAAATCGGCTACGTGATCCAGGATGGCGGGCTCTTTCCGCATCTCTCGGCGGAGGACAACGTCGGTCTTTTGGCACGGCATCTGGGGTGGGATGCCGCCCGGGTGCAGCAGCGTGTGGCGGAGCTCGCCGATCTGACGCGATTGCCGCCCGAGGCCCTGACCCGCTTTCCCGCTCAGCTTTCCGGCGGGCAGCGGCAGCGCCTGGGGATCATGCGAGCCCTGATGTTGGATCCGGAGGTGGTCCTGCTCGACGAACCGATGGGTGCCCTCGACCCGCTCGTGCGGTACGATCTGCAGGAAGATTTACGAAAGATCTTTCAGACCCTGAACAAGACGGTATGCCTGGTCACGCACGACATGGGGGAAGCGGGGTTCTTTGGCGATCGCGTGCTCTTGCTCGGCGGCGGGCGAATCGTGCAGGAAGGCAAGCTCGAAGACTTGCTCCGGTCGCCGGCCGATGATTTCGTGCGGCGCTTTATTGGCGCCCAGCGTCTGCCGACGCTGGAAGGGGAAGCCGTCAGTTAGTACGCCGAATTGGCGGACGGGCGATCCCGCGGCAGTCCATCGTGTCGAGGATTTCGTCGCTCGAGAGACCGCGACGTTGTGGCACCACATGAGAAGCAGCCCCAGGAGGATCCAGTCGGATGAAGCGTTGCTGGAAGAAACTTTGCGGGGCAGCGAGCCTTTCCTTCGTGCTCGGTTTAGCGGCTGTGAACCCCGTCTGGGGGCAGGGGGACCGCGGACCGAAAGTTCGCGTGGGCTCCAAAAACTACACCGAGAACGTGATCCTCGGCGAAATGCTCACTCAACTGGCTCGCGATGCCGGCGCGCGGGCCGAGCATCGCATGGAACTGGGTGGAACGCAGATTGCATTCGAATCGCTCAAGAATGGGGAGATCGACGCTTACCCGGAATACTCCGGCACGCTTGAACAGGAGATTCTGAAGGGCGAGACGCTCGGTACTGTCGCCGACATCGAGCGAGCGCTTGCCGCCCGCGGCGTCCGTATGACCGGCCGCGTGGGTTTCAGCAATTCCTACGCGCTCGGAATGCTCCGCACTTTAGCGGAAGAGCTTGGGATCCGCAAAATATCGCAGCTCCGCGACCGGCAAGGCGAACCGGCAATTCGCCGGCTGCAGTTCGGCGTCAGCGACGAGTTCATGAATCGCAGCGATGGCTGGCCGGGCCTCGCGTATGCCTATGGCCTGCCGGATCGGGCGCAGGGACTCGATCACAATCTGGCTTACCGCGGCGTTCGAAGCGGCACGATCCAGGTCACCGATGTCTATATGACCGATCCGGAGATTGCCGCGTACGATCTGGTGACGCTGGAAGACGACCTCGGTTACTTTCCCCAGTACGAATGCGTGCTGCTGTATCGGGCAGACTTGGCCGAGCGGGCCCCGGAAGTCGTCGCCAGCTGGCGGCGGCTGGAAGACGCCATCGATGCCCCGACGATGATCGGCCTCAATGCGCAGGCGCGAATCGAAAGAGTCAGTGAAGAACGCGTCGCGGCACAGTTCTTGAATAGAAAGTTGAACACCAAATTGCCGGTACCTCCCGATAATTGGTGGCGGCGGATGCTCGTCAACCTGGGCCGCAATACGGTCCGCCATCTGCTGCTCGTCAGTGTGTCGCTCATCGCGGCGATTATCATCGCGGTTCCGCTGGGAATCCTGGCCTATCGCCTCCCCAAGGCGCGACAGGTGATCCTGGGCGGCGTCGGCATCCTGCAAACGCTGCCTGCCATGGCGGTCCTCATGTTCATGATTCCGCTGTTGGGGCTTGGCGTACTCCCCAC
>JALORD010000211.1 GCA_025459145.1 Pirellulaceae bacterium
GATTGCTCGACGTGCGTGTAGATCTGCGTCGTCGCGATGCTGGCGTGGCCCAGGAGTTCCTGGACCTGGCGCAGGTCGGCGCCGCCGGCCAGGACGTGCGTCGCAAAACTGTGGCGGAGCGTGTGCGGGCCGATGTCGGCGCTCACGCCGGCCCGGCGGGCGTAGAGTTTGACGAGCTCCCAGATCGCTTCGCGGCGCAGTCGTTTGCCGCTCCGTGAAAGGAGCACCCACGGCGGCGGCGTGCCGGCGACCGCCGCCAGCTTGGGCCGCTCGTGAGCGACGTACTCTTCGATCGCCTGAATCGCCGCATCGCCGAGCGGCGTGAGCCGGTCTTTGCTCCCTTTGCCGTGCGCCAGGCAGTATCGCTCCGCCAGGTGCAGATCGCGCATCTGCAGGTTCGAGACTTCCGAGGCTCGACAGCCGGTGGCGTAGAGCAGCTCGAGGAGGGCCCGATCGCGCCGCCAGAATTTGTCGCGCGGCAAAGGCGCGGCCAGCAGTTTCTCGACGAGCCCCGGCGACAGGACCTCGGGAATCCTCTGCCACGATTTCTGGGTACCCAAGAGTTCCGCCGGGTTGTCCTGCACAATCCCTTCGAGCTGCAGATAGCGATAGAAGATCTTGAGCGAGACCATGTGCCGGGCGATGCTGCTCGGCGCGAGCCCCTTTGTCTGCAGCCAACCCATGTAGTCGGACAGGTCGCGGACCGAAAGTTTTGGCACGAACCGCCCGCCGAGCCATTCGCAGAACTTCGCCAGATCGCGGCGATAAGCGACGATGCTGTTCGCCGCCAGATGGCACTCGGTCCGCAGGTAGTCGAGGCAGGCGGCCACCCACCGCTCCCCCTGGCTGCGGGCCGGTCCGGCCGCGGCGGCGGGAACGAGCAACTTCGGTTTGAGCGGTTTCATAACGAATATATCGACCACGGCGAGCGGCCAAGACGCCGCCCAAGCCCTCGACCAGCCGCTTTTCGGCTCCTGGAATAGCCCCCGCTGGTTAGAATCGATTTAGGCCGTAGATTCAGGCGGCCGGCAAACTCAAAATCAGACACGCCAACTTTAGGGATCGACAATGCGGATCTTGGTGACAGGCGGCGCGGGGTACGTCGGTTCGCACTGCGTGCGCGAGCTGCTCGCGGCCGGCCACGAAGTAACCGTTTACGACAACCTCTCCCGCGGCCATGCTGCGGCTGTGCCGAGCGGCCTGTTGGTCGAAGGAGAGCTTTCTGACGAGCGGCGGATCGCCAGCACGCTGACAGAGCGGCGGATCGACGCGGTGATGCACTTCGCGGCGTTCGCCCTGGTCGGCGAGTCGGTCGCCGAGCCGCACCTGTACTACGGCAACAACGTCCTCGGTTCGTTCCATCTGATTGAGGCGATGCGGACGCCCGGCGTGTCGAAGCTGGTCCTGTCGAGCACCACGGCGACGTACGGCACCCCCGAGAAAATGCCGATCGCCGAGACTACGCCTCAGCAGCCGATCAATCCCTACGGTTTTTCAAAGCTCGTCGTGGAACGGATGCTCGACGACTATGCCCATGCTTATGGCCTCGGCTTCGCCGCGCTGCGGTATTTCAACGCGGCTGGGGCTTCTCCTGTGGGCGATCTGGGCGAAGACCATGATCCCGAATCGCACCTGATTCCGATCGTCCTGCAGGTCGCCCTCGGCCAGCGGGCCAAAATCATGATCTTTGGCGACGACTATCCGACGCCCGACGGCACCTGCATCCGCGACTACGTGCATGTCCTCGATCTGGCGGCGGCGCATCTGGCGGCCCTCGATCGCCTCACGCCCGGCCGCGGCATCAAGTGCAATCTGGGAACCGGCCGCGGCTACAGCGTGAAGCAAGTGATCGACGCGTGCCGGCAGATCACGGGGCACGCGATTCCCGCCGAGACCGCGCCGCGCCGCCCGGGCGACCCGCCGGAACTCGTGGCCGATGCGCGGCTCGCCCGCGAGCTGCTTGGTTGGACGCCTCAATACGAAACGATCGAGTCGATCGTCGAAACGGCCTGGGCCTGGCACCGGTCGCACCCTCAGGGGTACGCCACCAAAGCGTAGCGAACCTACTCGGTATTACCCGGCGGATCATAGCGGCCGCGCGATTGCTCCGCCGGATATTTGGCGGCGTTCTTCACCATCTTGTCGCGCACGGCCGTTGCTAAATCCACCTCCAGCGTGTTGGCCAGCGCCAGCAGATAACAAAACACGTCGGCCATTTCGTCGCGAATCGCCGCGAGCTTCGCCGGGTCATCGACGACACGGCGCGACTCGTCGCCGCCGATCCACTGGAAATGCTCCATCAACTCGGCCGCTTCGATGGCCAGCGACATGCTCAGGTTCTTCGGCGTGTGGAACTGCTCCCAGTCCCGCTCGGCGACAAACTGGGCGAGCACTCGTTTGAGATCGGCCAGCGTGGTCTTCGTGTCGTCCATCTTTTCACTCAAGTGCCCCGAGCAGCTGCCAACAGCCGTTCGTGGTACGGGCCGTCTTCCATCAGGTCGAGACTTTTCGACAGACGCTCGCGATCGGCAAGCCGCGGCACGGCGGCCAGGGCCGCGAAGACTCGCTCGATCTGTTCGGGCTGCACCTCGCCCACGAGCGGCTGTCCCAATCCCATGATCGCCTTGGCTCGCTGCAGGTCGGCAAACTTCAGCGGATCGTCCTGCATTGCGGCAAAAAGCAGTGTCACCGCATCCTGCGCCGCGGCCGCTTCGTCCCAATCGTGCCGCTCGGCCGCTTCCAGAATGTGCAGGTATTGATGCACGGCGAAGGACATCGGCCCGCTGGTCACGCCGCACCGCTGCCGCCCCCGGGCATCGAACAGCGGGCCATCGGTCAGCGCTCGCGCGAGATGCGGATCCCAACCTTGCACGACGACCAGCCGAGCCAGTCGCTCGTCGCTTAAAAACCGCAGCGTGCTTTGTTCGTAGTTCGCCTCGGTCACCTTGATGGCGACGATCCGCTCGCCGCCGGGGCCTGCCGCGAGCTGCGCCGCCGCTTCGGGCGACATGGGAATGCCGCTCACATCGGGAATCGAATAAAGACCAACTGCCAGCCCCGCTTCGGCCGCGGCCTTGACCACCGGCTGCATATTCGCCGCGACCTCGCCGTCGCTGGCCGCAGGCGAAAGATCTCGCCCGGGCCGGACAAATGCCACGGCATAACCGAGCTCGGCCAGCAGCCGGGCCAGGGACCGATTCGCGTCGGCTCCGTCTTCGGGTCGGAGCAATGCCGTCAGCAGTGTCTGGCCGAGCTGGCCTCGCGCGGCGACGCGATACCACTCGGCCAGTTCCTCGACCGTCCGCACGTGCCCGTGCCCGGTCGAGGCGGCAATCAGCACAGCGGGTGCTCCAGCCGCCGCCAGCCTTTCGAGAAAAGCAATCGTGCGGTTTTCATCGAGCCGGCGACGCGGCAAATCGCCGCAGGTCGGATCGAAGCAGGCCACGGTGGCCCGCGGATAGTTGCCGATCGGGTCGGCGACCAGGAGGTCGGCAAACGCCGAACCTGGAACAGGTGAGTTGGCGGTCATGGGCGATGCGGAGAGGCGGCTGGGAAGCCCGGGCGGCAGGCGGCGAAAGGTGTCTGCGGCCCGGGGAACAGCAGCAAGTTAGCTCCGCTCGCCCACGACCGCAACTAACGCTGCCCACGTCCGCGTGCTCCCGAACTCTCCAGGACCATACTTTGCCCCGCACCAGCGGCCAGACCCAGGCATCGCCGACCGCGCGCCAGATCGCGCGTGGCAAACGCCAAGTACCGACCGCATAAGGCCGCGCGCGAAATCCTTGCCCGCTGGCCGGCGGCTTGCGAAACGACTGCACTAAAGCGTGTCTTCTTCGAGTCCATCCGTGACGTCGTCCAGAAGGGGGAAACCGCCGTACATGGGCGGGAACATGGGACGCCGACCTTCGAGCCGTCCAGGCATGAAGGCGTCGTCCTGCCAAGGTTCACTGGGCCACGAGGCTCCGGCGTAAGGCTCTACCTCGTCGGCCACCCACGGGCAGTCGTCGGATTCGTCTGCCCAGTCGTAACGCCGTTCGAGCCGCGCCATCAGCACCGCGATGTACGGATCGGCCCACGGCAGGAGGTCGCGCGGCCAGTCGCGATGGCGTGAGAGCCGATCGTACTGAGCCGGGGTCTCGACCACCTGGCAGTGAACACGTCCGAACATCATGGGGAAACCTCCGTGCGAGTTAGGCCCGGATGCTGGCGTCGCTCGTCCAGCACCCGGGCGAGAAGGTTGTATTGCAACTGCGATGCCAGAGCGCCGGGCAGGGTGAAGCTGACAGGCGGGGCAACCGCCGCAAGTGCCGTGGTGGCAATGCGTTGCGTCGCAATTGGGCCCATCTCCACAGCCGAAAGGCTCCGGCTGACAGCGAACCCGATTGGAACAAATTGCAAATCGGGCTTACAATCGCCGAACGCGACTTTGCGGGTTAGGCAACCCCGGTCGTCTCGGCCAGTTGTTCTTCCAGATTGCCGCTCGCCTTATGGCAGCTGGAACCGAGTCACCCCTTCGAGAGGGTCCCGCGCCCGAGGCCGCGAGCAGCCCCACGCCGAGGCTGACAGTGTTGGCGATCTCCTCGCCCACAGACGGTCGGGGCACCACGGCGGTCTGACTGTGGCTGGCCATCGCAAAACTCTGAATTGCCGCGCGCTGCCGTTTAATCGTTAACCGAATCGATCCGCGGATTTTGAAGATCACTCCGGCCGATCGATTTCAAGCCTGCGCCAGGCCGACGACACGGGGTAGGCCACACGGCGAACGCGATTGATCCCTCCCAGGGGACGATGTGCCGCTAGGGCGTGCCAGACGTTGAAGGCAAGGACCTGGTAGGTCGCTTGCTGCCTCAAGGGGGCGATCTCCTGCCGCGGGAGCAGGAGGTGCGCGACGGTGCGATAGGGAGATTCGCTCTCCGGCCACTCGCGCGTGGCATCCTCAATCGGCATCGATTGCTCCGCAGTGCGCAATTGCACCTGAAACTCAAACAGCACCTCCTGGGTGCAAAGCGTTTCTTCGAGGGCCAATCGCAGCGCGTCCGATTGGGAGCCCAATCGCTGGATCAGATCCAAATACGAATCGTGGCGGTCGCCGGCGGGCTTGACCCGATACTTGGCCACGTAGTCCCCGAACCGAATCGGGGCCATGCTGAAGTAGGTGTTACTGGCCGGATGGGCGGGGAGTTGTCCTGCGATGCGGGCGACCGAGAGCATCTCACTCCAGTGCCAGTTCAGCGGATTCGGGTCGCCGCCAGTGAGAGCGCCTTGCAGTGCCGCAAGGGGGTTATCATTCGCTTCGACGAGCACCTGTTCGAGGCGGAGAAAATCCTTCACATTCCGGGCGAAAAAGACCGGGTGGTTGATCATCACGAAGTCCTGCGCGGGACCCCGCTGTTCATCGCGCAGGATCACGTCGCCTGTCACGCCTAACACTTTGAGGGCCAGACCGCGGCCATCCGGGATCGCATCCGGCTGTTCTTGACTAGCCGCGTTAGAAAACCGGACCACTGCCGGGTAGGTGCCCGAGCGTTCAAACAGGCCTTGCGCGAGCTCGGGCGGCAGGTTCGGCAGCACGCGAAATTCACCATCGGCGTACCCGTGCGATTTCACGTGCACATCGGCGCGAAATTGGCCGCTCTTCGTCTGGCTGCGAACGAGAATCGTCTTCAAGGCCTGGACTACCCGCCGGATATCGTCCGCCTCATCGGCCGGGATCTTTTCGACGTTGTCGGCATAGGGGATGGGCTGATTGGCACGATTCATGACGCTTGTCCCGCTTCAGTCGTTTGGCCGTCGCTTTTTTCTTCACCAAGACCAACAACCGTCAACCGTAGTTGACGCTACAGTGCCAGCGTTACGTTTTGGGGTGGTCTTGCGAGAATATTAAGACGTAGTAGGGGCGAATTCTAATCGTTCCTGCCGCGGGGAACCCGTAGCGTTGTTCGCCCTGCGGATCAGCCTGCGCAACCGCATCGAAGCTGGCATCGTTGCTGAAGACGCGACAACAAGTTGCTGTCGCTGTTCAGCCGCAATCGCTCATGTGCCCGGCGAGATCAGGGGCACAATCACAATCGAGTAAAGCTTCGCCGTTCTCCTTGATTGACCACACTGAGATCGATTCGCGGTTGAAAGTGACCTGCGAAAATCGGTTTCCTAGAGAGATCAGCTCTCCCTGGCCAAGTTGCTTGCTTGGAACGAAACCGGATCATGCCGCCCCGGGAGAGGACCTTTGAGGGCTCGGTCTTTCCGTCGGCGGAGTCGCTTGCGGATCGCGACTACTTGCTGCCGGCACATTCCCGATGGGGTTTGACTCCGGGCAGGCATCCACCATGGCGTTCCCGCAGCACTGCGGTGGCACGGCCCCCTGCTCAGCATCCACGACCCGGCCGCAAGTCAGGCAGTGGTAGACAATCACATCATGAGTGGTCATAGCTCATTCTCTCCGAAAGCGCGCAGCGTCTCGCGATCCACCACCAGATCATCAACGACGCGGCGCACGCCAGCGACTTGTCGGGCAATCGCGACGGCCGTTTGGCGAAGGAAGAAGGTTCGCACCGAACCGGAAAGGGTGACGGTTTCTCCCTCGGCCCCGACGCTGATCTGTCGATAATCCGCGCGGCTCGCGTTCAGATAGGATTGCACCGCGCTTGCCAACTCGGCATCGGTCGCGGGGGGACAACGTGGGGAATCTGCGGCTGGTTTCATGACCTGAGCCTCCGATCACCGCAGGTGCATGTATTGTGCCGAGAAGAAAAACGGCCGCACCTGTATGTGATTGTCAGCGTTTCCCCATGTCGAAGCAAGCGCGAACGCGCGGGAATGCCCAAGTACGCACATGCAATGTGCGACACAGTTGAGGCGTTAATAGTCGATCGCCCTGCCATAGCAGAGTGCCTCCACTGCGGGAATCGCAAAGAAAACGGCCCGTTGCTCGGCCCGCGGCGCCACGGGCCGCGGTCGGTATTCTCCCTGCAAACTCGATGAAGCCCGAGCGGGCTGCTGTTGACGTTTCACAATGGCACGCGAACAAGCCTGCCAGCGACCCAGGTCGAGCGACTCCTAGTCGGTAGCCGGCGAACCAATCTACCCGCGCCCCGTGTAAATGCTCCCGGGCGATATGAAACGTGCGGCGTTCCAGGCCCGCGCAACGATTGCGGGGAACGACAAGCGGCAGCAAGCCGACGAAATTGAATTCACGCGTCGGATGCCCGCGATTAACGCTTGAAGATCACAATCACGACGCTCGCGTCGGACGCTGCGCAATTCAGCTCATCCTGCATCACGGCTAGCGCTTCAGCGGGCCGAAAGCCTCCGGAACCCGCGCCAACGAGCGGAAACGCGACGGAGCGAAATTGGTGCTCACCAACAATTTGCATGGCGCTGCGGACCGAGTCGCGGATCGACCGTTCCGACGCCCGCCAGAGCAGGTTGATGCCGGCGACATGTATGATGCCGCGAAAGGGAAGCTTGCCGGCCGATGTCAGGACCGCGCCGCCGAGCCGAATCGGGCCATGGCGGGCGAGTTCCCGGAACGGAGCATAGCCGGCGCGGCGCTTGATCGCTCCCGACACTCCCTGCGGCAACAGCAGCCACCAGGGAATGATGTTCCGGTTCCAGGCGTTGACGATCACCTCGACATCCTGATCCAGCAGGTTCCCTTCGACGATGGTGACGGGAGGAGAGGGCATCGAGCGGTACCGTTGTCACGGGCGCGAGATGGACGTCTCGTGCGTGTCGGCAGGTGAGGTGGAGTTGCGGGCCAAGAGAAGCACACCCCTCAGTGCCAGCACCAGCGAGATGATGGCCAGCAAGGGGGACAAAAACAACGACGTCCAGGCAATCCAGTAGGGGCCACCCCTCATATAGAACAGCCCGGATAGCAACCCGGTCACGCTGAGAATCGCGCAGCAGGCAGCCGCGAGACAGTAGATCGCTGCGAGAGAACGACGGCGGTGCTTGTGGTTTGTCAGGTTACCCTTTGCACTTGGTTCGATCGTCTGCGGGGCGTCGTAGGGATTGAGAGTGGTCATATTGGCCTCGCGAGCAGGTGCAGGTTGGGCTCCGCCCGCCGAATCGCGAGTTGCGCTCGACGGAGAAAACGGTGGGCGCAGTCCTCGCTGCGAACTAAAAGT
>JALORD010000212.1 GCA_025459145.1 Pirellulaceae bacterium
GATTGCCTATCTTCGCCAAACCCAGGAACAAGACGGCAGTTGGTTCGGCCGCTGGGGAGTCAACTACATTTACGGAACGTGGCAAACGCTCGTCGGGCTGACGGCTGTCGGCGTGCCAACCGACGACCCAGCCGTCCGGCGGGGGGCCAACTGGCTGCTCTCGTGCCAGCAGGCTTGCGGCGGCTGGGGTGAATCGGCCGACACGTACGAACAGCCCGAGCTGCGTGGACAGGGGCCCTGCACGCCGTCGCAAACTGCCTGGGCGCTACTGGGGCTGTGGTCCGCCGGTTATCGCACGCAGACGCCAATCGAGCGGGGCGTGCGTTATCTGATCGAAACGCAGAATCCCGACGGAAGCTGGGACGAACCCGAGTTCACCGGCACCGGGTTTCCGCGGGTCTTCTATCTTCGCTATCACTACTACCCGATTTACTTCCCGCTGCTGGCGCTCACGACGCTGCAAGGAGCGGCCGCTAGTCCGCACGCCGCCGCACCGCGAGCGAGCGCCGCGGACGCCTCGTCCGCCCGAGTTTGATCCGCCAGCCTTTCGTCCTCCAGCCACCGATTGCCGCCATGTCCGTTCCCATCTCGCAAGCCTGGACGGTTGCTTCCTACGTCCTCCGGCAGAGGCTGCGTGGAATCAAGCGTTATCCGCTCGTCCTCATGCTCGAGCCGCTCTTTCGCTGCAACCTGGCCTGCCGCGGCTGTGGCAAGATTCAGTTTCCGACGGAGATTCTCCGCCGGCATCTGACTCCCGAGCAGTGCCACGCGGCAGCCGACGAGTGCGGCGCGCCGATCGTGTCGATTCCCGGCGGCGAACCGCTGTTGCATCCGCAGATCGACGCGATTGTGGACGGCCTTGTCGCGCGGCGCAAGTACATCTACCTCTGCACGAACGCCCTCAAGCTCGAAGAAGCGTTGCCCCGATTTCGGCCGTCGAAGTACCTGGCGTTCTCGGTGCACATGGACGGCCCGCGGGACGAACACGATCTGGCCGTCAGCCGCACCGGGACGTACGACATCGCAGTCAGCGCAATTCGCGCCGCGCGGGCGCGCGGCTTTCGGGTCACGACCAATACCACGCTCTTCGCCGGGGCCGATCCCGAGCGGATTCGCACCTTCTTCGACGAGATGATGGCTCTCGGCGTCGAGGGAATGATGATCTCCCCCGGCTACAGCTATGAGAAAGCCCCCGATCAGGAGCACTTCCTGCGGCGCGAACAGACGCAGTCGCTCTTTCGCGCGGTGCTGGCCCGCGGTCGGCGAAGCTGGCGATTCAACCAGACGCCGCTATTTCTCGAGTTCCTGCAAGGCAAGTTCGACCTCGAATGTACGCCCTGGGGGAGCCCGACGTACAACCTGTTCGGCTGGCAGAAGCCGTGCTATCTGGTCGGCGAGGGATATTGCCAGTCGTTTCGCGAGCTGATGGAAACGACCGACTGGGATCAGTACGGCCGCAAAAGCGGCAACCCCAAGTGCCGCGACTGCATGGTCCACTGCGGCTACGAACCGAGCGCCGTCGGGGCGACATTCAACACACTGCGGGGACTGGCCCGGTCCGCCCGGCTGACGATGATTGGCTCCGCGGCCTGACGCCAAGACCGACGTCAGAGTTCGACATCAATCGGCTGCGACGCTCCCGCGGTTGATCGCGTCGATCAACAGCCGCAGCCGGCCGAAGCTCCGCCGGGCAAAGTGAAACACCAGCCGCGGCTTGGCGAGCAAATTGGGATCATCGTGTTCGGCGGGGAGCGCCTCGGTCTGCTCGAACTGGCCGGTCGCGAGCAGATCGGCAAACTCGGTGTTGATATCGGCCAGCAGCTGTTCGGAGAGCGGCTCGTTCAGGCGCACCACCAGCTCGTTCCGCACAAACCGCATGCTGTGGTAGACGCGGAAGAAGCCCAGCACTTCGTCGATCGCGACCTGGTAATCGTCGCAAATCTTGTAGAGGTGGACATCCTCGGGCGAGATGAGCCCCTTGGCGAGGAGCTGCTCGCGAATGAACACATCGAGGGCTTTCCAGTAGCTCCCGCCGGGCGGGTCAAGCAGGACCACCGGCACCATGTCCCGCTTGCCGGTTTGCAGCAGCGTGAGCACCTCCATCGCTTCGTCGAGCGTGCCGAAGCCGCCGGGCAGACAGACCACTGCGTCGCACTCCTTCACGAACATGAGTTTTCGCGTGAAGAAGTACTTCATGTGGACGAGTTTGGGATCGCCCAGGATGATCGGGTTGGCCGACTGCTCGAAGGGGAGCATGATGTTGAGCCCCATCGACGCTTCGCGGCCGGCCCCGACGTGCCCCGCTTCCATGATCCCCTGAGCCGCTCCGGTGACGACCAGCCAATCGGCATCGGCAAAGGCCCGGCCGAGCTTGACCGCTTCCTGATAGGCCGGATCCTCGGGCGGCGTGCGGGCCGAGCCGAAGACCGTCACCTTTCGCTGCCGCCGATACGGGGCAAACACCTTGAACGCATACCGCAGCTCGCGAATCGTCCGGCTGATCACCTTCAGATCGCCCCGGCTCGCGCCGTCGGCCGCCAGTTTGTCGGCGTATTCCTTGATCAGGTCGACCAGGTCGTCGTATTGCTGCCGCTTTCCAGCGGGCGTTTGCGCCTCGGGGGGCAAGCCTTCGTCGTCCAGCGGCAGCGTCGGATGTTCCGGCACGAGGGGACTCCCAGGGAGAGGTGGCAAGTGGCCCAGCAGTCCGAGCTGGGCTCTGAATTATACGGCGCGCGGCCGCGGGCGCGAGGCGACTTTGCGGCGAGCAAAAAGTTTGCATCGGGGATCGCCGCGCGTTACCCTGCCGCCACGGCGCTCGCCACGATTTGCTTCTCTACGAGTTCTTATCGGACCCATCCCGATGTTCTGCCAAAAGTGCGGCTGCGAAGCCCCGACGCGACACGTCTCGTTTCACCGCAATATCGGCCTCTTGGTGATGCGGCTTTACGAAGGGACCGAGGGGGCCCTGTGCAAGCCGTGTATTCACAAGACCTTCTGGGCCTACACGGCCGTGAATATAACCGTCGGCTGGTTGGGGATGATCTCGCTCGTCCTCGCGCCCGCGTTCACGCTAATCAATGTGTACCACTACCTCGCGTCGCTGGGGCTCGAATCGCCCCGGCCGGGCGCGACGGCCCCGCAGCTCGACGACGAGTTTTTCGCCAAGGTTCAGCCGCACATGGACTACCTGGTTCAGCGGCTGAACCAGCGGGAGGATTTTCAGCGGGTGACGGAAGATGTGGCCATGCGGGCCGGCGTTTCGCCCGGGCAGGTGGCCCTGCTGCTCCATGCGATGCTGGCGCAGCAACAGGCGTGAGGCGCGCTTGATTCGCCGCAACGAATAGTGCCCCTTACGGTGCCAGGAACAGCCGGCTCGGCGCTTCCAGGTAGTCGATCACGTCATTCAGGAAGCGGGCGGCCGTGCCGCCATCGACCAGGCGATGGTCGTACGACAGCGAGAGCGGCATCATCAGGCGGATCGCCATTTCGTCGTCGACCACGACCGGCATTTTTCGCGAGCGGCCGACGAGCAGGATCGCCACCTCGGGCGTGTTGATGATCGGCGTGCTATAGGTGCCGCCAATCGCGCCGAGATTGCTGATCGTGAACGTGCTCCCCTGCAGATCGGACATGGCGAACGAGCCGTTCTTTACGTTGTCGGCGAGTTGCGCGAGCGACCGGGCGATGTCGGGAATGCTCATCTGGTCGGCCGCACGGAGGCTCGGCACGACGAGGCCCCGTTCGGTGTCGACGGCGATGCCGATATTCACGTATTCCTTGTAGATGATCGTCCCCTCTTCCATGTCGACCGAGGCGTTGATCGTAGGATGATTCCGCAGGGCGGAGGCGACCGCCTTGATCACGAACGGCAGGCTCGTGAGCTTGATCCCCTTCTTGGCATAGTCGTCCTTGCTGCTGGCGCGGAACTTTTCGAGATCGGTCACATCGGCGTCGTCGAAGTTCGTCACGCGCGGACAAGTGGTCCACGATTCGTGCATCTTGGCCGCGATCGTCTTGCGGATCTTGGCCATCTTTTCGACACGGATCGGCCCCCAAGCGTCGGTCGCCGTGGCGCTCGAGCTCGACCGTGGTTTGGCGGCGGCGCTCGTCGCCGTTTGCCCCTGCTGCCGGACGATCGCCAGGATATCCTCGCGGGTGATCCGCCCGCCGGGTCCGGAGCCGGCAACGCGCGACAGTTCCACGCCGACTTCGCGGGCAAACCGCCGCACGGCGGGGCCAGCGGCCACTTCGGCCGTGCTGACGGCCGGCTCGTCGAGCGTCGCCGTTTGGGCGGCCGCCTGAATCTGCGGCTGCGGCGTGACGGCTGGCTTGGGTGCAGCCGGTTTGGCCGCGGGCTGGACGGGAGCGGCCTTCTTCGGCGCGGGGGCGGGTTCTTCCTCTTCTGAAGCCGCGGGCTGCGCGGGCGGAGCGGCCTTCGGCGCGGGCTTCGGGGTGGGCTTTTCGAGGGGCGGCGAGGCGGGAGCTGCCGCTTTTGGCGCTTCGGCCTTGGGCGCTGCCGGTTTGGTCGCGGCGCCGACTCCTTCGAGCGTCAGCAGCAGGGCGCCGACTTCGATCGTCTGACCAGCCGCGACGTGGACCTTGAGCACTTTGCCAGCGGCCGAGCTGGGGACCTGCATCGTCGCCTTGCCGGTTTCGATCTCTAGGATCCCCTGATCCTGCGCGATCGTGTCTCCCTCTTTCACCAGGAGTTCGAGCACGTCGCCCGAGTCCACACCGTCGCCGAGGTTGGGGAGTTTTACTTCAATGGCCATGACAAAGGAGGAGGTCGGAGGACGGAGATCAGAGGTCGGAAGTCAGGGATCGGAGGTCGGAATATAACCTCACTGCCCAGCGATCGATTTCCAACTGACCACTGGCCAATAGCAGCTGACAACTACGCAAAATACGGATCGACCTTGTTCGGATCGATACCGAATTGCTGGATCGCGCCGGCCGCGACTGCCGCATCGAGCACGCCGTGCCGGCTGAGGCGGTAGAGCGTGGCCGCGGCGATGCACTCGGCGTCGACCTCGAAGTGCCGCCGCAGGGCCTCGCGGGTTTCGCTCCGCCCCATGCCGTCGGTCCCCAGGGCATACAGTTCGCCGGGCACCCACCGCGTGATCTGTTCGGGCAAAGCTCGCACGTAGTCGCTCGCCGCGACGAACAGCCCCTTCTCGCCAGCGAACTGCTCTTCGACATAGCACTTCTTCGCCGGCTGATCAGGATGCAGCATGTTCCACCGCTCGCAGCGATGGGCATCGCGCCGCAACTCGGTGTAGCTGGTGACGCTCCACAGGTTGCTGGCGATGCCGTACTTTTCGGCGAGCAGCTCTTGAGCGAGCTCCACATGCCGCAGGATGGCCCCGCTTCCCAAAAGGTTCACGCGGGCTTTGGCGCCATCGACTTCGCGCGTCTTTAGCTTGTACATCCCGCGGACGATCCCCTCAGCCGCGCCGGCCGGCATCTCGGGATGCACGTAGTTCTCGTTGCCGGCCATCAGGTAGTAGATGGCCGTGTCTCCCTCTTCGTACAGCTTCCGCATGCCGTCGAGAATGATCACCGCCATCTCGTAGGCATACGCCGGGTCGTACGCCCGCACGCTGGGGAAGGCAATCGCATTGAGCAGGCTGTGGCCGTCCTGATGCTGCAGGCCTTCGCCGTTGAGCGTCGTCCGACCCGCGGTGCCGCCGATCAGAAAGCCCTTGGCTCGCATGTCCTGCGCCGCCCAGATCAGATCGCCGATCCGCTGGAAGCCGAACATCGAGTAGTAGATGTAGAACGGAATCATGTTGATTCCGTGCGAGCTGTACGCGGTGCCGGCGGCGTTGAAGCTGCTCATCGAGCCTGCTTCGGTGATTCCCTCCTCGAGAATCTGGCCGTTGATCGACTCCTTGTACTTCGCCAGGATGTGCGAATCGACCGGCTCATAAAGCTGACCGACGTGCGAGTAGATGCCGATCTCGGCAAACATCCCCTCCATGCCGAACGTCCGCGATTCGTCGGGAACGATCGGCACCACCTGCTTGCCGATCATCTTGTCCTTGCACAGCTTCCTGAGCAGCCGCACGAAGGCCATCGTGGTCGACATTTCCTTCCCCTGGCTGCCGCCGAGGAATTCCTTGTAGTCGGCCAGTCGCGGAACTTCGGTCTTCGGGTGCGTCGTCGGCCGGCTGGGGAGCGATCCGCCGAGCGCTTCCCGCCGCTCGCGGAGATACTTCATCTCGGCGCTCGACTCGGGAGGCGTATAGAACGGAGCGCTCGCCACTTCGTCGTCCGAGATCGGAATTCCGAACCGGGTGCGGAATTCGAGCAGCTCGTCGTCGTTGAGCTTTTTGTTGTTGTGGGCGATGTTGCGTCCCTCGCCCGCTTCGCCCAGGCCATAGCCCTTGATCGTCTTGGCCAGGATCACCGTCGGCTTTCCCTGC
Source organism: Pirellulaceae bacterium (assembly GCA_025459145.1). Classification (GTDB taxonomy): domain Bacteria; phylum Planctomycetota; class Planctomycetia; order Pirellulales; family Pirellulaceae; genus CAYLLN01. The sequence continues at coordinate 6,426 of JALORD010000212.1, forward strand.
GACTCGACCGCTGCCTTGTAGGCCGCGTAGACCTTTTCGGGATCGTGCCCGCCGCGGCGGAGCTTCCAGAGTTTTTCGTCCGAGTAGTTTTCGACGAGCGAGAGGAGCTCGGGCGACTGGCCAAAGAAGTGCTCGCGAATGTACGAGCCGGGCATGACCGTGTACTTCTGATACTGCCCGTCGACGACCTCTTCCATCCGTTTGACGAGCTGCCCCGTCTTGTCCTTTTCGAGCAAGGGATCCCAATCGTCTCCCCAGATCACCTTGATGACGTTCCAGCCCGCCCCACGGAACAGGCCTTCCAGCTCTTGGATGATCTTGCCGTTGCCGCGTACGGGGCCATCGAGCCGCTGCAGGTTGCAGTTGATGACAAAGATCAAATTGTCGAGATGCTCGCGGCCGGCCAGCGTGATCGCGCCGAGCGATTCCGGCTCGTCGCATTCGCCGTCGCCCAGGAACGCCCAGACCTTGCGGCCGCTCGTGTCCTTGATGCCGCGGTCTTTCAGGTACTCGTTGAACCGCGCCTGGTAGATCGCCATGATCGGCCCGAGGCCCATCGAGACGGTCGGAAACTCCCAGAAATCGGGCATCAGCCAGGGGTGCGGATAGCTGGAGAGGCCCGGCGTCTCGCGCAGCTCGCGGCGGAAATGTTCGAGGTTCTCTTCGCTCAGCCGACCTTCGAGAAAGGCCCGCGAGTACATGCCGGGCGAGGCGTGACCCTGGAAGTACACGAGGTCGCCGCTGTAGCCGTCTTCACCCCGGCCGCGGAAGAAGTGGTTGTACGCCACTTCGTACAGCGTCGCCGAGCTGGCGAACGTCGAGATGTGCCCCCCCAGGCCGTCGAAGTACTTGTTGGCCCGATGGACCATCGCCATCGCGTTCCAGCGGATGATGCTCTTGATCCGCCGCTCGAGCTCGCGATTGCCCGGATACCGCGGCTGCTGGCTCCGCGGAATCGTATTGATGTACGGCGTATTCAGAGCGTGCGGCATGGCGACGCCCGCCTGCCGCGCTTTGGCGTCGAGCAGGGCGAGCAATTGCTTGACCCGCTCGGGCCCCTTGGTATTGAGCACATACTCGAGCGAATCGAGCCACTCCTGCGTCTCGGCCGGATCGACGTCCTGCGCCTCGGTCGAAACCGGGGCGAGGTACGGACCTTGGCCGTTGTGGGAGACGACCGGAGCGGTGACGGCTGGATCGGAACCGGTTTTGGTTTCTGGCATCGGGAATCCCGGATTTCGGCGGGCGGAGGTGCGCCAAGGCGAAACGCCGCGCCCGCGTAAAAGGGAAAGTCGGCTGTAGCGGTGATTTCTACGCCACTAGGCAATTACTCCACGTACCGCTTCCATTCTATCGGCAGACCCAGAAAGTCTGCCCAAGCGGAATAACCCTAGCCGCCCTAACATTCTCTGCCGAAACGGCTTGCGCGTAAAGGTCGGGAAGGTGCGGGGACTGGACAGGAGGGCGGGGCTGGAATCTTGGTGCTGCGGTCGGATCGGCAGTTCTCAAGAGCGACGCGGGCCGGACGAATAAAAAGGAGCCTACTTTCCTGAACTTGCCTTCAGTACCACCATTCGTAACGCGTTTCATGGCAGAACTCTTGATGCGCCTTGTGGCCGCCATCCTCCTCGGCTTAATGGTGGCATTGCCCTTGGCGACAGTCGTTTTCGTGGGTTCCCTGTGCAGCGGGCGAACCTGGCAGG
>JALORD010000213.1 GCA_025459145.1 Pirellulaceae bacterium
GCTTGCTGCACGACTTCGCTCCCGTGCCGAGAGGCGTAGAGGCTCGTCACCAGCATCACGACCAGCTTTTGCACGCGCCCCGAGAGTTCGCTCATCCGGCATTGCCGATCGGCCAGGCGGAGCTGATGCTTGCGCATCGCCCCGCTGATTTCCATCGGCAACGCCTGCAGTCCGCGAATCGCAAAGATCGCCTGCTCGCGCAGGGCGTCGGGCATCGGGCCCAGTTCCGTCCGCCACTTGCTGGCAAAGCGCTCGCCGACCCACCACCGGGCATACGGCACGAGCGCCCCCCGCAGCTTCCAGGCATGCATGGGATTGGCAGGACTGAACGTCTTCATCTTGGCGGCGGCGAGCGCCTTGCCGACCGGCTCGAAGTACTGCGTGCCGTGTTGCTTTACGAGCGACTTGAAGAGGGCCATCCCGAGCATTTCGCCTTCGCCTTCGTAGATACACGGGGCGAGAAACTCGTGGACCTGATCGCCGAACGTATGCCCATGCAGGAACGCCCGTCCGCCGTGGGTCTTCATGAACAGTTCAACCGCCGCTTCCTTCTGCAGTTCGCTGCCAAAGATCTTGGCGATGATGCATTCCATCTCGCCGCGATACCCCTGGTCGAGCAACGTCGAACACCAGGCCACGAGTGCATCGCAGGCCACGATCATCCCCGCCAGTCGGCCGAGCCGACGGCGGACCAGCTCGCGCTTGGCAATCGGCTCGCCGTAGGTCACGCGGAAATGGGCCCAGGGGAGCATGCTCGCCAGCATCAGCCGCATGTTGCCGGCCGCATTGGCGCACAGGGCCACGCGGCCCAGGTTCAGCCCGTGGTAAGCGATTGTCAGGCCGTTCCCTTTAGGCACCTGGAGCAGGTTTTCGGCGGGAACCGGGAAGTCCTTAAAAATGATGCCCCGGTTGTAGGTGTGTTTCAGCGCGTGCAGGCCATACTTCACGAGTTGAAAATGCTCGTTCTCGGCGGCAGGCAGATCGCAGATCAGCACCGCCGGCTTATCGTCGATCAGGCAGACGAGGCCGATCGTCCGCCCGGGGACGACATTGGTAATGAACAGCTTCTCGCCGGTCACCAGATACTGATCGCCCACGAGCCGGGCCCGCGTCCGCAGCGCCGTCAGATCGCTTCCCGCACATGGCTCGGTCAGGGCGAAGGCGGAGAGCCGTTGGCCGCTGGCCAGTTGCGGCAGGAAGCGGTGCTTCTGCTCGTCGGTGCCAAAGGTTCGCACCGGATCGACCGCGCCTATACAGCCGTGGACCGAGGCGAGCCCCGCGGTCGTCGGATCGACCAAAGCCATCTGCGTCAGAAACGCCATGAAGCTGCGCAGCGGCGCGCCGGTGCCGCCGAATTCGCGATCGACGAGCAGTCCCCAGTAACCGACGCTCCCCAGTTCGCTCAGCACCGGATCGGCGATTTTTCCCTCAAAGTTCAGAAGCCGCTTGCCGTCGCGCGCTTTGCGCACGACTTCGAGCGACCGCGACATGACCTGCTGCACGTCCGGCGGCGTGCTCTCGAGCGCCGCTTCGAACAGCTCGACCGGCAGCTGCCGCTCCCAGACCGCGCGGTGAATCGGGCTGTTCACGGTCTGGTACTGCGGCTGAAAGAGGCGTTCCACCTGATCGTCGGCCCGATCGATGTCTCCCATCCGGCGGGCTTCGTCGTCGCTCTTGCCGCCCAGCTTGAGCGCCGTCTCGGCGAACGAAGCTTCGGTCGCGGGGTCGGCCGATGCCGGCTGCGAACTGTCCGCGGGACGCGATGCAGGAGAGGAGGTCGTCATCGGCAGGTCCTGGCAAGAGTTGCGGTTCCCCAGGGAATTCTAGGCCGCACTGCCCAGTGCGGGAACCGCGGAAGCGGCCGACCCGCGCGGAATGCGGATGAACTGGCCGGCGAAACGTGTCATAATCGCGCCTCCTCTCTGGAATGCAATCGATGACTGAGACCACCACGACGCCGATTAGCTCGATCGTTGAACTCTACTGCCGCCGTATCGACGAGAGCGGCCCGCAAGCGGCGCTCGCCTACAAACGCGAGGGGGAGTATCACTGGCTCACGTGGAACGATCTCGCGCAAGAAACCTGCCGCGCGGTGGCGGCGCTCGTCAAGCTGGGCGTACAGCCGGGCGACCGCGTAGCGCATGTGTCCGAGAACCGCTACGAATGGGTCATCGCCGACCTCGCGATTCAAATGGCCGGCGCAATTCATGTGCCGATTCACTCGCCGCTGACGGGGGTGCAGATCGCGTGGCAGGTGCGGCACTCCGGCGCGAAGGTCGTGCTCCTCTCGGGCCCGGGTCAGGCTGACAAGTTCGCCGCGCTCGGTGAAGATTGCCCGCGCGAGCTGACCTGGGTCTCGTACGATCCGGTCGCGGGCGAGTGTGGCGGACGGCCGGTACACCGCTGGTCGGAACTCCTGGCCAGCGCGCCGCTCGAATCGGGGATTGATGCGGCCTGCCAAACTCGCAAGTTGATTGCGCCCGATTCCCTCGCCACGATCATCTATACCTCGGGGACCACCGGCGAGCCAAAAGGGGTGATGCTTACGCAGCATAACCTGGCAACGAACGCTATCGACACCTGCGCCGCTTGCCAATGGGAAGGAGACGAACTGCGGCTCAACTTCCTGCCGCTGTCGCACATTTTTGCCCGCACTTGCGACTTGTACTGCTGGATCGCCGGCGGCACGCGGCTGGCGCTGGCCGAATCGCGCGAGACCATCCTGGCCGATTGTCGGGCGATCCATCCGACGCTGATTAACGGCGTACCGCATTTCTACGACCGGCTGTATCGCGGCCTCTGCGAGAAGGGACTGGCCGACACGCCGGGCGCTCTACAGGGGATGCTCGGCGGGGCGATTCGCCATTGCTGCGGCGGCGGGGCGGCTCTGCCCGAACACCTGTACGACTTCTTCCACGCGCGCGGCGTTCCGCTATTGCAGGGCTATGGCCTGACCGAAACTTCGCCCGTCATAACGATCTCAACCGAAACGGCCCACCGCCGCGGATCGAGCGGCCGACCTCTCCCGGGCGTCGAGATACGGATCGCGGAGGACGGCGAAATCCTCACCCGCGGCCCGCACGTGATGGTCGGCTACTATCGGAATCAGGCTGCGACCGACGAAATCCTGAAGGATGGCTGGCTCGCCACAGGCGATCTGGGCCGGATCGACGAGGACGGTTTCCTCTATATCACCGGCCGCAAGAAGGAAATCATCGTCACGCTCGGTGGCAAGAACGTCGCCCCGGTGATGCTCGAATCACTGCTCACGCAGGATCCGCTTTTTGTGCAGGCGCTCGTCGTCGGCGACGACCGGCCGTACCTGGCCGCGCTCCTGGTTGCCAACCCGGAGGTGTTGGCCGCCGAAATGCAAGCCCGCAAAATTGAAGTCGACGCCCCGGAAAAAATCCTCACCCATCCGGGCGTTGTCGAACTGATCGAAGAGCGCGTCCGCCGGCAGCTTGCGAGCGTCTCGCACTACGAACAGGTGCAGCGGTTCGCCCTCTTGCCCCGCGGCTTTTCGATCGAACACGGTGAACTCACCGCCAAGCTCAGCCTGCGGCGGAAAGTGATTCAGGAGCATTTTGCCGCGGAGATTGATTCGCTTTATCGCCGGGAGTAGGCTTACGGCGTTCTGGGGGCCCATTTTGCAAGGAAATTCATTCGGCCACACGTGCCGCCGTCACTCGAGCCTCCATGAACCACGCCTCCCCCGGTGACGTGCCGCGCGGCGACTATTGGCTGTCGACGGGGCTCGCGCGGCTCGATCTGGAATCGGAAGAGCGGAGCGTCCCGCCCGAGCTGGCCGCCTGGCATGTGCAGTGGAACGAGTCGCACCTCTTGGGGATTCTCAAGCAGCGAACGCATCTTAAGTTTCGCGATCTCGGGAGCCACCGCCGTGAGCCGCAGGCCGGCCTCGTCCGCGGGCTGTTCGAAGCAATGTCGGCCGCCGGGGCGCTCGGCCGTTTGCCGGCCCTGGCCAACCGGCTTGGGCAGGCCGCCGCCGTGACGGGCGAGATGGCCATGGCCGCCGAGTGCTTTCGCGATGCCGCGGCGGGACTGGCCGATGGTCCGGCCCGCGCCGTCCTCCTGCAGAATTTGCTGCTCCTGCAGGTCGATCGCCGCGAGTATCCGCCTGCCTTGGCGACGCTCGCGGATCTGGCCCGCTTCGCCCCGCGCGAACTCCCCCTGCCGCTCGATCGCTACGAAGTCGAACGGCCGCTGGGGCTCGGCCCGTTCGGCATGGTGCTGCTGTGCCGCGATCGCTTGGACGGGCGCCGCGTCGTCGTCAAATCTCCGGCCGACAACTCTCCCGGCGGCCGGGGTCCGCTTGTGGAAGCCGAGATTCTCAGCAGCCTCGACCATCCGGGCATTCCGCAGTGCTACGCGCAAGGCTATGTCGATCCACCCCTGCGGCGGCCCTATTATGTGGTCGAATGGTTCGACGGACTCTGCCTGCACGACTACGTTGCCCGCTTTGGCTCAATTTCGTGGGGCAATTTCCGCCCGATCCTGGCGCTGCTCGTCGAAACGCTGCAGGCTTTGCACGCGCGGGGAATCATCCACTGCGATCTGAAGCCCGGTAATGTATTGGTCCGCTGCGACCATGCCGGCTGGCATGTCAAGTTGATCGACTTTGGAATCGCGGTTCGCGAGGACGACGACTCGGCCGCCCTGGTCCCCGAACAGCCGCGGCCCTTTACGATGGGCTTCGGCGCACCCGAACAGCGCGGCCCCTCGGGACAGGCCCGCCTGACCACGGCTGTCGACCTCTACGGCCTCGGGCGGACGATTCTGTTCTGCCTCTGCGGACAGCCCGATCCGCAGCCCGAGCTGCGCGATCTCTTGCCCGCAGGGCTCGGTTCACTCGTCGCTTCGTGCCTGTCCGCCGATCCGGCTCTGCGCCCGAGTGCCGACGAATTGCTGAAACAGCTCGCGGCCCTCCCCGTTCCCGAGGGACCGCCGCGATTTCCCAGCACCCATCTGACAGCCGGCACCAGCACGCCGCGCGGCGACTCCGGCACCCGCGATTCGTCGGATGCCAGCGGCAAGAGCGACACGGACGTTCCGCCCAAGCAGCCGGGGACGGGAGTGTGAGGAGCAGAGGTGAGGGTTGAACCGAGCCAAGCTGGCTGCGTCGGCCGCGGCGGTTAACCCCAGCCCCCAGGCCGGAAAAACTCAGTCTCCAGGCCGGCCAAGCCCTCTACGCCAGCAGTCGCTCGACCGTGTCGAGCAGCTTATCCATCGCAAACGGCTTGCGCAGGTAATCGTCGACCCCCAGCATCTGGGCGTACGCCTTGTGCCGGCTCCCTTCGTTGGCCGTGATCATGATCACCCGCACAGGCGTCTCACGCGTGCGGCGAAGCTTCTCAAGGACCAGAAAGCCGCTCCGCTTGGGCATCATCATGTCGAGGATCACGAGGTCCGGATCCTCACGTTCGGCCATCGCGAGGCCTTGATTGCCGTCGCGGGCGATGAAGATTTTGTACCCCTTCGTCTCCAGGGCATACCGCATCGCATCAATGATTTCGGCATCGTCATCGACGAGCAGTATCCGCTTCGGACCATTGTCCGGCTTGGGCGTCGATTCGGGGGCTTTTTCCTTGGCCATGGACGGCAAATCCTGCACGCGGGCAAACTTCGATCGACGAGCAAAAGGGGCGGAGGGCGACCAGCCGAGGCCCAGGCAGCCGCGGCAGAGCGGAAGCAACCGGAGGGACGGTAGTCGAACAGCGGTGGGAACCCCGATAATCTATACCACGCCAGCACCAGCGACAATCTGGACGAACAGGAAGAACGGAAAGCGGAGAGCCGACCAGCCCTGCAAACCCGCTTCCCTCAAGTGACCAATGACCAGTGACAATTGACCAAACGACAAGTGACCCCACCGCCAACTGACCACTGACAATTGCCAAGCCAAACATGCCCAGCCGCAACTACTTCTCGCCCGACGAACTCTCCGCCTACGCCCGCGATGGTTATTTCGTCGCCCGCGGCCTCTTCGATCGTGACGAAATCGACAAACTGCTCGCATTCGCACAGTCCGACCCGAGCTTTGCCGGCAGCGTCTATGGCCGGAAGGACGCCAGCGGCCACGAGACGAAGCTGGCTCTCTGGAACCACGCCAGCGACGACCTCTACAGCATGTTCGCCCGCTCGCCGCGCGTCGTCGAGCGGATGGAGCAGGCCCTCGGCGGCGAGGTCTACCTGTACCACATGAAGATGATGCTCAAAGAGCCGCGGGTCGGCGGAGCCTGGGAATGGCACCAGGACTACGGCTACTGGTACCACAACGGCTGTCTCTTCCCGCTCCTGGCGAGCTGCCTGATCGCCGTCACGCGGGCCACCCGCGCCAACGGCTGTCTGCAGGTCATCCGCGGCTCGCATCTGATGGGGCGCATCGAGCACGGCAAAACGGGGGACCAAACCGGCGCGGCCCAGGAACAAGTCGACGCGGCCCTCGCCCGGATGGAACTGGTTTACGTCGAATGCGATCCGGGCGACGCGATTCTTTTCGACTCGAACCTGCTGCACCGCAGCGACATGAACAGCTCGGAAGACCCCCGCTGGTCCCTCATCTGCTGCTACAACGCAGCGCGAAACAGCCCCTACAAAGAATCGCGCCACCCGCAATACACGCCGCTGGCGAAGGTGGGGGATGGGGCCGTGCGGGAGTGGGGGGCCTCACGCGTAGGCTGAATCGTGGTCGACGTACGCACATCTCGATTCTGATACGCATAAGGGTGCGCTAGATTGCGGATTTGATTCCACTCACTTGGCTAAATGGAGTTGTTCGTCGTCGTAGTCGGCGATAAGACCCGCAGCGTGTACATGCAGTGTGTACACAATTACGCTTAAGATATGATTTGGAGCCGAAAATGACTGCATCGCGGACGGCAGGCGATTGATGAGCTCCAGCGAATCAAATAGCCAAGACGACTCCCGTTTCCGCCCCGGTCAACTCGGCCTCAAACATCTGCTCGCCGTCTTGGCGATTGCGAGCGTGGTGATGGCGTTTGCCGGGGCGCAGTTGCGGACTGCGCCGCTGTGGCGGACCGGGGAGTTCTTTTTGCACTGGCTGGCGGTTGGCGGGCTGGCGGCGGGAATCTATTACACAAGCGGGCTAAACCGCCGGCAGAATCGTGCCGCGGCGGGAGAGCTCGTGCTGCGTGTTTCGCGCGTGCCCATGACCGAGGACAAGCGGCTGGTCATCTCTTGGGCGCTCCTCGCCGCGGCAGTTGGCAGTGCGATACTCATGTCGGTCGTCGTCCTGCCGCGCGGCATTCTGCAGTTGTTCGCCAGCCGGCCGACGATGTTCGCCTGGATTGTCGTCGGCCAGAGTTTTCTCTGGAGCGCGTGCCTCGACCACTGGCTGAGAAACATCTATTGGGTCGAGTTCCGCGAGCGGGGGATCCTGCTAAACGACCAGTTCGTCCCCTGGTCGGAGATCAAGCGGATCACCTGGTCGCCTACCAAGAACGGCAACCTCGTGGTGTCGCGGGGCGGATTTGTGCACGAACTGCCGATCGACCCGGCCGCCCACGACGAGGTAGACGCGCTGCTCAAAGCGCGCAGCGGACAAGCTTGAATCCGCTGATTTGCTCGCGGCGGCAGGAAGCCGCCGCGACACGCTTGCTGACTGTACGCTCTCTACGAATCCAGAATCTTCGCCAGTAGATTGATCGCCTGGCGGGCTTCGTCGATGCCCCCCATTTTTTGGACAAGCTTCTTGGCTTCGATCAGATGTTCGAGCGCAGCGCCAGTCGACGCCGCAGCCGCACGGCCGCGCCCCTTGCCGCCGCGTTTGCCGGTCTTGCCGGCCTTGCGACGGTCGTTTGACAACACCGTGCTCACAAAAGCGGGCGTCACCTCGATCCCTTCCTTCGCCAGGGAGGCGGCCACCTCGGTCGGACCTGCCTCGGCATTCTTCTTCATGTAAGCTCGGATCGCTTCCGACTTGTTGGGACCTTCGCCGCGCGATTTCTTAGCCATACGTCACGAACCTCAAAAGTTAGAACTCTGTGAATTAGAAGCCAGTGAATTAGAAGCCGGTGAGAGGCTGTTTCGCCATCACACCAATATTTGCATTGGCCCCGTGATTCTTGTAATCACATGCACGC
>JALORD010000214.1 GCA_025459145.1 Pirellulaceae bacterium
AATCTTGTACGCGGCGAGAATCGCCATCACGCCGCACAGGATATACCCTGTCCGAATGAGGTGGCTGCGGTCGATCGTCGTTTCCACCGGCACAGTGGCAATGTCGGCCGCCGCTTTGGCTTCGACCGCCTGATAAACCACCTCGCGGACGTGGCTGCGATCCTGCCGCAAGAGCAGGAAATTGACCAGGCTGTTCTTGAGCGTCGGCGTCGCTTCCTCGATCGTCCGGGCGGCGTACGTCGGATTGATCGACTTGATGAGGAGCGGGACCACCTGCACCACCAGGTACCAGACCACCGCAATAGCGAGCGCCAGGGCGGCCACCGTCCGCCCGACGAAGCCCAGGCCCAAGATCCAATGATCGATGAGGGCGACGACGAGCAAGAATCCGATCACACCGATCGCCAGACCAATCAGGCTTCCCGTCAGATCGACCAGCCGGACGTACAGCCGAGTCCGGTCCAGTTGGCGATGAATGATCCGCTCGTGCTCACGTTGCTGGTCCGTCGCCGGGGGGGGCGGGGGCAGAACGGTCGAAGGAGCTGTTCCGGTGGCCATCGTCATCTCCGGGCCGAGGGGCAAGCTCAGGCGAGCCTCGTTAGTCCGTTCGGACTCCCAGCGCTCGCTTGGCACTCTTAGTATAGACGACTGGCCGTCCGGTTTCGCTTCCTAAAACCAGGTTGGCATGGCCAAACTTACAATCCAAAGCAATCCTGCCGCATAAACCGACCCCAGCAGGTCGTCGGCCAGGACGCCCCAGCCGGCGGGGAGCTTTTCGAGCCGGCGGGCGGGAGGAACCTTGATGATGTCGATAATCCGGGTGACCGGAAACGCCCACAGCGTCGTCAGCACGGGCTGTCCCGGAATGTGCCAAAGAAGCACTGTGAACAGGAAACCTGCGACCTCATCAGTTACAAAAATGCCGCTGTCTTTGGTCAGATAGTACTCCTCGGCCCAGGTTCCCAGAGCCACCGTCAGCCAGCACCACACCAGCAGATTCGCAGCGATCAAGACACTCTGCCATGGCTCGCCTGGCACGAGCAGGGCGAGCGGAATATAGATCGCCACGCCGACCAGCGCCCCGCAAGTGCCCGGAAAGAACGGGGAGTAACCGAGGCCGAAACAACTGGCGATGGCGACGAGGATCCGCCGTTTCCAGGGGCGCGATTCGGTTGCAGGACGTGGCAGCGACGAAGGCATTTCCGTGGATGGCTCCGAGGATCAGTCGCGACAGGGGATGCACTGCGCCGCGTGCGAGTAGGCGTCCCCTACCGGGTAATTGCGAAAGCGAATGCTGTAGCAATCCTCGAACCACGCGCTGATATCGGCCTCGGCGCCGGGATCGTAGCCAGGGGCCACGTGCAGCAGATTGCCCAGGTGCTCTTCGCGGAGGTCTCCCTCTTCGACCAGAATGCGGCCCGATTTGATCACATACCGGGGGAGCGAGAACATCGTCTCTTTGTTCTCGTGCGGCGTGTAGATCGTGATGTCGGCGTCGGCGCCGGGCCCCAGGTGTCCCTTGTTCTTGAGACCCAGGATCCGGGCCGGGCCGGCGCGCGTGATGATCGCGATTTCACTCAGCGAGTACTCGCGTTTGAGATCGGCCAACTGTGATCGTTCGCGCACCGCGGGATGAACCAGCTTCAGCGCTTCTTCGCGGTACGTACGATCCATCAGCAGGCGAATGATTTGCGGATAGGCGAGGAAGCTGCCGCCATTGGGATGGTCGGTACTCATGACCACACGCCACGGGTCCTCGACCATCAGGTACCACTCGAGGCCGATTGCCCATTGCAGGGCGTGCACCAGGCTCTTGTTCTTGTACTCGATCGGCGCGATGCCGCAGCCCGCCTCCATTTCGGTATCCGCGCTGAACCACTTCGTCTTGTAGACATTCGCCAGGTAGTACCCCAGCGGCCCGTCCCCGGTCATGCTTGTCGTTTTGCCGAACAGCACCTGGCCGACATCGACCGTGACGTTAGGGTTGGCGTTGACGTACTCTGCCAGCGGGGCGACTTTGCTGCTGAACGTGTGTTCGTCTGCATCGCCGCCGCCGTAGCTGTGAAACTGGATATGCGTCATGTGTCCGCGAAAACCCTCGAGCGAGCGCATCGTTTCGAGCGTCGTCGTCCAGTTGCCGGGCATCCCCAGGTTGTTGGCGTGGATGTGGACCGAGTGGGGCAGCTTGAGCGCATCGACCGCCCGCGACATGGCCTGAATGACTTGCCGGGGCGTGACGTCGAAGTGCTCGACGTTCTCGTCGATCTGCCGCACATTGCCGCTGGCCTGCTGTTTCCAGACTTCGACGCCGCCCGGATTGACGAGCTTGCAGGCGTAGGCCTTGGCCGCCCCGAGGAGCCATCCCGTGAAGTTTTGCAGCCGCTCCTGGTCGCCGTCGCGGGCCGCCCGCATCACGTAGTGGTTGTTCCCCATCAGGACGTAAAAGCCCTTGTCGATGCAGGGCGTGTCCTCGAATTCCTCGTGCGTATGGCGTGCCGACAGGGGCGGAACCGCGGCGTCAAAGGCGGTCGTGTAGCCAAGGCCGATGTACTTGTAGCCCGTGGCGAACGTACTGGGGACGCTTCCCATCGTGCCGCTGTGGCTAACCGCGGTGCGATGAATCTTTTCGGCGTTCCGCTTTTCTTCGGGACGCATTTTTCGCGCGGCATTGACCTTCGGCCCGGCGATATGACAGTGCATGTCGATGCCGCCAGGCATTACGACCAGTCCCGCGGCATTCAGCGTGCGAGTGGGGCGTACGCTCGGATCGCTGGGCGGCTCGATAATCTTGCCGCCAGAGATCCACAAGTCTTTGACCTGGCCATCGACGCCATTCGTCGGGTCGTAAACGTAGCCACCGGTAATCAGAAGCGTATCAGGCATGGAGCAATCATCGGCGGCAACGGGAGGAGGGGACAGGGGGCGGAGGCCTGGGGCCAGGCGACGGGGACAGTCGGGCTGTTCCCCACTTGCCACAAATACCAGCCACTAGCCGCCAGCACTAGCCACGCCCCCCTAGCGCAGCAATTTCTTCAGCTCCGTATCGAGCTCGCCCGCGTGCACATTGCGGTTCACAACGCGTCCCTGCTTATCGATCAGTAGCATGGTCGGCAGCGTGAGAATGCCCATCTCGGTCGCCAAGCGGCCGTCGAGCCCCCCCTCTTCGTAGAGTTGCGGCCAAGGCAGCGACTTCGTGCGCAAGAAAGCCGTCACGTCGCCCGGAGTGCTGTCGAGATTAATTCCCACGGGATAGAAGCCGTCCTTGCCGTACTTCGCTTGTAGCGCGCGAATGGCCTCGAGATCCTGTTTGCACGGCTCGCACCAGGTTGCCCAGTAGTGTACGAGCAGTACTTTCCCCTTTGCGGCTGCAGCGTCGAACTGCCGCCCATCGAGTGTCTTGGCCTGCAAGGCGAACGGCTTTCCGACCGACTCGAGCCGGCGTTTGGCTCCGGTGGCTTTAGGTGCCAAGTCCGATTGGGGGAAGTCCTTGCTGATGCGACCGAACCACTCGGTCGCCTCCTTCTCCTTGCCGGCGAACTCGTGGCCAATGGCGATTTGCAGGATCGCTTCCGCGGCGTCAGGGCTGCTCGCGTGCTCGCCGACAAATGCTTCCAGGTCGGCGAGCCAGGTTTCGTTGATTTTCTCGAAATCGGCATCCTTGCCTTGCAGCTTCAGGTTGTAGTCGGCCGACATCCGGCGAAACTGAATGTAGGGAACCAGTTTGGCGGAATCGGGCAGCCCGGCCACGAGCGTTTGCAGGCTTTCGAGTCGGCCCACACCAGCAGGGTAACTGCCCGATTGGATCGCCGCGCTGAGCGTTTCGGCGGCCTGACGAATCCACAATTCACGATCGCCCGGGGCTGCGTTCTTGACGATTTGCTCCAAGAGTTCGGCCCGCTCACCGTTGAGCCGCGTCCGCTCGGTATCGGTCTTGGCCGCGACGATCCCCTTGTCGAGGCGCTCGAGCGTCGTGATCAGTTTTTGCAGGTCGGCATTGATCGCGCCCGCGGGAACGTTTCCCGGAATTTCGGGCCGGGCGCTCACGGCAACCTGGAAAAAGTAGCCGACGCCGGCTGCCGCGGTCGATTCGCCCGCAAGGTTTTTGGGCAGGTCGAATACGCGCCACGTGTCGCCGACTTTGACCATCGTTCCGATGACCAATTGGCTGTGTTTGCCGGCCGTTTCGACGACGGTGGTCACATTGTCGTAGACCACAACATCCTTCGTCGCACCGCTCGTTCCGGCAGGAATCAGGCCCGGCCGGCTGGCGCCAAAATGAAGCCATTCCGACTTGGCGCCGACCAGATTCTGGCGAGCCGCGACTTCGGAGAACTTCTCGCCCGCGGCGGCGATCTTGGCGGCCAGTTCGGTTTGCTGCTGTTCGCTGAGGCCCAGCGTTTTGAGCTCGGCGGGGGTCACCAGCACAGCGCGAAAGCGGGCCGCATCGCGATCGCGCAGGGCTGCAACAATTTCGGCTGTCGCCTCCTCGGCGGAAATCGACTTCCACGAATCAATCCGTTGGTTTTCGTCGTCGTCGAGTCCCCAGCGTGTGCCCGCCGTCCCGAGCCAGCGATATTGGTCAGCCTTGTTGTTGAAATTCGCGTCAATATCGCGATAAACCTCGATGCCATCTTTGAAATAGCACCACTGGTCGACTTTGTTGTCGCCGTTGGTGTCGAGGAATCGCCGCAGAACCTGCCCTGCATCGGTCTTCACCACCCAGCCGCTGATTCCGCCCACCGATTCGACTTCGACGATCGCCCGCTCGATTTCGGCGGATGAGGGTTGGTCAATATCGACATCCTTCTGCACCGGTACCAGCTTTAAAGCGTCAGCGGCCGACGGCTTGGCGGCCCATAGGGAAGCGGGGGCCGCGGCACAGGCGGCAAAAATCGCGGCGGATCCCAGATATCGCAGCATGGCGTCCTTTCCTCCGAGGTTCACGAAATTCGGCGGGTGTTGGCCGTCTTCCGCCTGTGAACAAAAAGCGGTCAGTGATGTCACTAGGTACAGGTGAACACGGATTCTATCGGCCAGCGCAGCAACACGCAGCACGAATTTGCCCAAGGCCCGAGGGAGTGAAGAGCCGATAAAGCACGAATTGATTTGCTGACAGACATGCCAAGCCGAGCGGCTTTGTTTTCCTTAAGTGATTGCTGGGTAATAGTTTGCGACGAATTGTGGCGGTTGGCGCGTGCTCGGGAGTACCGGTTTGACAGCGTGCCAGTGCCGCTTAAAATCAGTAGCTTGGTCAGTTGCGGGCGGTTAGCTCAGTTGGTTAGAGCGCGTCGCTGATAACGACGAGGTCACAAGTTCGAATCTTGTACCGCCCACTGGATCCGCGGGGACGTAGCTCAATTGGGAGAGCACTGCCTTTGCAAGGCAGGGGTTGAGGGTTCGATCCCCTTCGTCTCCACTCGGTCGACGGATTGGCAGCAGACAGTGAGTCGCATGGCGGCCAGAACGGCGGTTTGCCCAGTGTCAGCGATTCGCAAGTCGTTGCTAAGAAGCGGCTTAGGGGTGCTCTGCAAATCAATCTTTGGGGCCCCTTGTGGCGAAGTTCGCGTCCCGTATATTGGGACGAAGTTGGTTAAGAATTGGTGGTGCGGAGCGGACACGAAGTTGGTGGCGAGGTGTCGGGTTGGGGTTAAGAAAGGCGAGTTTTCGATTCGCGGCCAAGAATTGTTTCCCCCGAGTTGACAGCCCCTTCGCCTTGCTCTAAATTCGACTCCTTCCACTTGAGCCAAGTTCTTCACCTGGGTGTGAAGCAAATCCGAGTAATTCCTCGGGCTTGCTTCCTGTCCAGTCGCAGGAACTTTGGCCCAGTCGGCTTGCCGGCTGGGCTTTGGTTTTGATCTTTGACAATTTGGTTGTTGGGTAGATGGCATCTTTGTGAGTCTGGTGCCAGCTTGCTCGTTTCGTCCCGCTTGCGGGGCGAAATTGGCGGTTGTCTCAGCTCACTAGTTTCTTAGTTAGCGCGAGCCCTGGCGGCAGCAATGCCGGCAGGGCAAGATGAAAGAGCTATCGTTACTTGAATTGAAGTTGCAGCTTGCGAGCTGCAATGGATCAGCAAGTAGTTGCCTCGTGTTCGAGTCCTCTGGTGTTGGCGACTGGGTCTAGGCCCTGCCGCTGGGCTGGAGAGCTATGAATATTTGTGGTCAAGCTACTAAGGGCACATGGGGGATGTCTTGGCGTTAGAAGGCGATGACGGGCGTGGAAGACTGCGAAAATCTCGGTGTAGCTGTCAAACAAGCATTGATACCGAGGTACCCTAATTAGCAAGTACTGAATCCATAGGTATTTGCGGCCAACCCGGAGAACTGAAACATCTCAGTACCCGGTGGAAAAGAAAGAAAAATCGATTTCGTCAGTAGCGGCGAGCGAAAGCGAAACAGCCCAAACCGCGGAGGTTTTCCTACGCGGGGTTGTAGGGTCCTTCACATGAGAGTTACAAAATTGGTGATTAACCGAACGGCATGGAAAGGCCGACCATAGCGGGTGACAGTCCCGTAGGTGACAATCAGCCAATCTCTCGAGGGATACCTGAGTAAGTCGGGTCACGTGAAACCCCGACTGAATCTACGGGGACCATCCCGTAAGGCTAAATACTCTCTAACGACCGATAGCAAACTCAGTAGAGCGATCGAAAGATGAGAAGAACCCCGTCGAGGGGAGGATAGTGAACCTGAAACCATGTGCCTACAAGCGGTCGGAGCACTATGGCCTTGTGCAATGTGTGACGGCGTGCCTTTTGCATAATGATCCGGCGAGTTACCGTCAGCGGCCCGGTTAAGGTCTTACGGACCGAAGCCATAGGGAAACCGAGTCTGAATAGGGCGAAATTGTCGCTGGTGGTAGACCCGAAACTGCGTGAACTACCCATGGGCAGGCTGAAGCGCGGGTTAAACTGCGTGGAGGGCCGAACTCGTCTGGGTTGAAAACCGGTGGGATGACCTGTGGGGAGGAGTGAAAGTCTAATCAAACGCAGAGATAGCTGGTTCTCTCCGAAATATATTGAGGTATAGCCTCGAGGCACTACGTACCGGGGGTAGAGAGACTGAATTGGCGTGGGGGTCCTTCCAGACTACCCAGCCGAGCCAAACTCCGAATACCGGTGCGACTATCTCGGGAGACAGACCCTGAGCGATAAGGTTCAGGGTCGAGAGGGAAACAACCCAGACCATCTGCTAAGGTCCCGAAGATGTACTCAGTCACTAAGGAAGTGAAGTTGCTGAGACAGCCAGGATGTTGGCTTAGAAGCAGCCACCATTTAAAAAGTGCGTAACAGCTTACTGGTCGAGCAATTTCGCGCCAATAATGATCGGGAGTAAGTACATCACCGAAGCAGTGGACTCGTAAGAGTGGTAGGAGAGCGTTGAACGGCAGATACAAGCCATACGGAAACGAGTGGTCGCGGGCCGTTCAAGTGATTATGCCGGAATGAGTAACGATAAAACAGGTGAGAATCCTGTTCGCCGAAAGCCTAAGGTTTCCTGGGGAAGGGAAATCCGCCCAGGGTTAGCCGGTACCTTAGTCGAGGCCGAAAGGCGTAGACGATGGATAGCAGGTCAACATTCCTGCGCCGCAGCTGTGAACCGATGGAGGGACGGCACCACAAAGGAGAGCGATCGACTAGAAGTGGTCGTAGGGCATTTTGAGGCAGGGGATTGGAAAATCCGCCCCGTACGCCAAGGGATGCACTGGAGGGCGTTTACGATCCCGAAGGATCTAAAGTGGTGTCCAAGAAAATCTTCTAAGGGTTAAAGCAGTTGTGACCGTACTAAAACTGACACAGGTAGGCGAGACGAGTAGTCTAAGGCGCTCGGGAGAACGGTGGTTAAGGAACTCTGCAAATTGATCCCGTAAGTTCGCGATAAGGGAAGCCTGCGCAAGCAGGCCGCAGAAAATCGGCTCTAGCAACTGTTTATCAAAAACACAGGACTCTGCGAAATCGTAAGATGATGTATAGAGTCTGACGCCTGCCCGGTGTTGGTAGGTTAAGGAAGAGGGTTAGTCGCAAGACGAAGCTCGCAACCGAAGCCCCAATAAACGGCGGCCGTAACTATGACGGTCCTAAGGTAGCGAAGTTCCTTGTCGGGTAAGTTCCGACCTGCATGAA
>JALORD010000677.1 GCA_025459145.1 Pirellulaceae bacterium
ATCAAGCGGCATGTCACAATGCAAAGCGTCCAATCGGCGAAATATCTCGTCCAATCTGTCGTTGCCGCGTGGCCCGCTGCGGCCGGATTCGATCCGATACCCGAAGCGCTCCCCCACTATGTGAAGATCGGAGAGGTGAGCAATTCGCCATTGCCGCGAAGTCGCGTCGGGAGCGGCGAACTGATGGACCTTTACCGGTTGATCCATCATTGCGTCGCTCATGCCCCATGCGAGCGAGGAGGCCATCAAATAAATTCCAACGATTGTTACTGCGTTGGCCAAAGCGGGCAGGATCAGCTGGCTCGGTGCCGCGAAAGTCTCCCAGGTTGCAGACCACTGCGTTGCGGGCCAGATGATGAAAACTATCGCGCCGGCCAAACTGCTGGACAGGATCCCCGCTAATATCGCCATTGGTGCACGCCGCCGGGAGCGCTCCTGCTCAGCTGCGTGTTCGTCCAGGAAGGCTTCAGCCACTTGGCTTAGAGCTTCGCGAACAAAAGCATAAACCGGCTGAACGGCAAGAGCATGTAGTGCCCAGAAGCTGCGTTCAATAAAGCGGAAGACCGGGCGGATGCCGTACCAACTCAGGACGAGGATCACGCCGAGCGCCGCGAGTGATCCAAAGCCCGATATTGCGAGGAGCCGATCGGAAATTTTGGTCCACCAGGCGGAAGCCAGGAGTGGGGCGATGCCGAGCATGACACCCGGAAAGCCAATCAGCATCAGCCAGAGCCATTTTACCCTTCAGCTTCGAAGCAGCCGGACCTGCTTCCCAGCTTAGACAGTAGTTCGATATGCTTGATGTCGTTTTTTCAACTATGGTGAGCTTGTGTATCGACGCCACGACCATAGCGCTGCAATGATAATCAATGATCCGACTATCGCGGCTAGAATATCGCGGAGCGAAACGGAAACACGGTCGAACTCTGGGAAATAAGGTTGAGATTGCGAAACATAAATCCGCCGACCAGAAGTCCACCTAGGCCCAGGAGCAGATTGCGGCCCCATCCCATGCCTTGTCTTTCCCCCGTGATGAGAAAGCCCGCGAGACTACCACCAATCAATCCCCACGATGATCCAAACAATAACTTGGTTCAGCGACGGCATGTAAATGGACGAGTTATTGCGGTGCCAGATTACAGGCAGGCGCAGCATCGTCGGATGCACTGGCAGATTGGTGGGCGGTTCGTCGGTCGAGTTCTGGGACAGTAGGTTTGGAAAAAAGCGGGCGCTTGCCCACGTGAGAGGCGGGCGTCCTAGGCCACTAGACGAACGGGGCGTCCGGGCAAGAGCGAGACGTGTACGGGAACGGCCGGGGGGGATCAAGGCCTATGTAGCGCGGACTGCCTTGGCGTACGCGGAGGGGGTGCTTTCAACAGCCCGGCTCTCAGCGGCACTGGCAGTCGACGGAGAGAGGTCCCCAAGCACGGGTTTATGCTGTTTTTGGTCGCGAACCTGCTTGAGTACTGGATCAGACGGTCGTTTCGTGCTCCGCATCCGACGGTATCTTCCTCTCGGTCCCGGGTGATCCATTGCTGCCTATCATTTCCGAAGATCCTGTTCAGGATGGTGACGCCTTCGAAGAAGTGCCCGAGCCTGTCGCCCCGGCGGCGCATGGGGTGATCACCCATCCGACCGGTGCTGATGTTAAAGGGCAGCGGCTCGACCGCGTGCTGGCAGCGGCACTTCCTGAGATCAGCCGGTCGCGCTTGCAGGCGCTGATCAGAGACGGTCAGGTTGCGGCTGATAGCGTCGTGCGTGCCGATCCCGGGTTCAAACTGCGTGGTGGCGAGACACTGGTGCTCACGGTGCCGCCGGCGGTTGCTGCCGATCCCATAGGCGAGACGATTCCGCTCGAGGTCGTCTATGAGGATGACCACTTGATCGTGATCGACAAACCCGCCGGGCTGGTCGTTCATCCGGCGGCCGGGCACGAGAGCGGGACTCTCGTCAACGCACTGATCGCCCACTGCGGCGATAGCCTGTCAGGCATCGGCGGCGTGAAGCGGCCGGGCATCGTGCACCGCCTCGACAAGGATACGTCCGGGCTGCTGGTGATTGCCAAAACCGATGCCGCGCATGCAGGATTATCGGAACAGTTCGCGGCACATGGGACGGATGGACGGTTGGAGAGGGCCTATATCGCTGTGGTGTGGGGTGTGCCGCCGCGCATGAAAGGCTCTATCGACGCGGCGTTGTCCCGATCCGCGCATAACCGGGTGAAGATCGCGGTGGTTCCGGAAGGTTCGGGCCGCCACGCGGTGACGCATTACGAGGTGATGGAGACGTTCGCCGACCGAGAGGTGTCGTCGGGGGACAAGCATCCACCCGTGGCTTCACTGGTCCGGCTGGTTTTGGAAACCGGGCGGACGCATCAGATTCGCGTTCACATGGCTCACATCGGTCATCCGCTACTGGGCGACCCGGTGTACGGGAAAGGTTTCCTGACGCGTGCCTCTCGGCTGCCGGAGGTGGCGCGGGATACATTGGCAACGCTCGGGCGGCAGGCGCTCCACGCGGCGGAACTCGGGTTCGAACATCCCGTGACGGGGAAGCCGCTGCGGTTTCAATCCGCCCTGCCAGCCGATTTGGCGGGGCTCATCACCGCATTAAGGCCGTCATCCGCAGCAGCGCGAAAAGTGCCTGCGCGGTCAAGGGGCCGGCGCAATTGACAACGTTGGCTTAACGCAATGTTTGGCATGCAAGTGATTGGCGTCAGACAGACAAGTGTAGCTTAACCCGAGCGGCATAGCCTCAGCCTTGGCATATTGCTGAGGGAGTTCGCGATGGGTCTGCGGTTTCGTATTTTGGCGGCTCTATATGTTGTCGGTGTACTTGCAGCCTCAGATGGCAGCATCGGTGCTTTGTCGGGCGTTACCGGGATCTTGGCGTCGCTGGGCGGTCTGCTGGTGTTGTGCGTCATCGCTTTGTGGCCCAATTCTTCGCGAGCCAATCGAGTGGACCGCCGGGTGGACGGCTCATCCTGGGCCGACCGCATCGATATTGACGCTGTTGCTCGGCGGCGTGCCGAGCGCGACGCATAATTTTTCCAATTCTCGCGGTTATTTAAGCGACGGAACAAAGGCCCGCGCCGCGTATTACACTAAGATGCACCCGTCGGGTTTTCGTGGCATGATCCTACAACCCGCCATCGCCGGTTAATTCGGCGTAATGAGTATTCAAATGGGATAGATGACCTCCCATTTCAACGGGTGGGCGAAAGGGAGCAGGGTTCGGTCGCAGGGCCGGCCTCGTAAAGAGAGCGATGAGCGCAAAGTCACTTCCAGTACTGGCCGGTGGTTCGCAGGGTCTTTCCCGGTATCTCGATGAGATCAGGAAATTTCCGATGCTGGAGCCACATGAAGAATTCATGTTGGCGAAGGCTTGGCAGGAACATGCGGACCAGGAAGCAGCCGAAAAGCTGATCACCTCACATCTCAGGCTCGTGGCTCGCATCGCCATGGGCTATCGCGGCTACGG
>JALORD010000215.1 GCA_025459145.1 Pirellulaceae bacterium
GAGGGAGACCTCCTCGCGGGGATCCCCGCCGAGCGAAAATTCGCGATCATCGCCAGCAATCCGCCGTATGTCTCGGCAGGTGAACTGGCCGAACTTGCGCCGGATGTGAAAGATCACGAGCCCCATCTGGCCCTGCTCGGCGGGCCGACCGGGACCGAGATTATCGAGCGTCTCATTCCCCAAGCAGCCGACCGGCTGCTGCCAGGCGGATACTTGATCCTCGAAGCGAGTCCGATGACGATCCCGCGCGTTGTTGAGCTGCTGGCTGCCGATGGCAGGTTTGAACCGGCGACGGTGGTGAAGGATCTCGCGCAGCAGGCCCGCGTTGTGCAAGCCGTGCGCAAGACTTAGCAGCCGCCAATACGGTCAGGGCGCGGGCGTCTGCTGCGTGGGCTCCTTCGGCGCGAGCGGAGCGACCGGATTGTGGCGCGAATCAGACAAGATTTTTCGCTGCGCGGGGTAGATACTCGAATGACCGCTCAGAAAGTACGCCAGGAAGCAGGCGACGGCCGCGTAGACGACGAAGCCGCTGCTCAAGAGTTCGCCGTTGCCGGGAGCGAAGAGTTCGATCGCCATGATCGTACAGGCGAGAGGTGTGTTGGTCGCGCCCGCAAAGACGGCGACAAATCCGAGTCCCGCCAGGAGATCGACGGGTGCTCCCAGGATTTGCCCTAGGGCGTTCCCCAACGCGGCCCCGATGAAGAAGAGGGGTGTGACTTCGCCACCTTTGAAGCCGCTGCTGATCGTGATCGCCGTAAAGAGCAGCTTCCACCACCAGCTGAACCACGCAGCCCCTCCGGGGCGAAAGCAGGATTGGATCGTGACCGCTGTGGGGTCATTGGGGTCCGCTACAACACCGAGCCCCAGATAGTCGCGCCGACCCAGGAGCAGCACCAGCAAAATGACAAGGCAGCCGCCGACTGCCGGCCGCAGCCAGGGCCAGCGAATCGTTTGCTTAAAGACCCAACTCAGCCCATGCGAGAGTTCGGCAAACAGAACGCTGGCAAGGCCGAAGAAAATCGCCGCAAGCGCGATCTTGCCGGTCAGCAACCAGTCGAGTGTGACGACCGCCGGATCGGCGGCGATCGTGCCGGAGGCCACGATTGAATAATGAGTATGGCCAATGCCCCAGGCCGAGTTGACCTGGTCGCCAACGATGCTGGCAATCAGGCAGGGAATGATCGCATGGAAGGTGCCCCGCCCCAGGGCCAGCACTTCGAGGGCAAAGATGGCCCCGGTGAGCGGTGTGCCGAACACGGCGCCGAAACCTGCGGCGATGCCAGCCATCAAGACGATCCGTGTGTCGGCCGGACTCAGCCGCAGGATTCGACCGAGCGCGGAAGCAAGGCTTCCCCCCATTTGCACTGCGGTCCCTTCGCGGCCGGCAGACCCGCCGAAGAGGTGCGTGACCAGCGTCCCGGCCAGAACGAGTGGAGCCATACGGATGGGAACGCCGCCCCCGGGCTCATGGATCTGCTCCATGATCAGATTGTTCCCGCGGTCGGATTCGCCTCCCCAGAACTGATAGATCACACCCACCAGAGCGCCCGCAAGCGGCAGGAGGTACAGAAGCCAGGGATGTTCCCACTGCAGCCGGGTCACTTCGTCGAGCGACCAGAGAAAAAAAGCGACGGCCGAACCGACGACCACGCCGAGGGGGAGGCCGATCGCCAGCCACTTTAGTACATAGCCTGCGAGCTGCAAATGCTCGCGATAATCCCAGCGGATTGGCATGTAAGGATTCCTGCTTGACGGTGGGCGTGTCGGCAGGAATCGAGTCTTCTCCGGAGCCGGTCGAGGCTCTCGTGACAAGAAAACTCCTCCCACCTCGCCTGGCGAGTCGGGTAGGAGTTATCAGCTGGCCGGCGACCAGCGGTTATCGGCGAACCCCATCGCCATCTGGTGAGAAAGCCTAGCTCGGGACGGATAGCATCGCAACGGCTGGTGTGCAGCGAATTGTGCGGAAAATGCACCGTTTTCGCACACTCGCCGACGCCAAACTCGGGGCTACAATGTCAACGACATTCGTTGATGGGTTAACTTGTGAGGAGTTGTTTCATGATTTTGCGGAGTTGTGCGGCGACCATCGGTTTGGTGCTGGTAGCGGCTCTGGCGAGCGGAGCGCGAGGAGGGGACAGCGAGCCGCAGAAGGTGCTGCTCGGTTCGCCCGACCTGACCGCAGGGATTCCCGGCGAAGGTCCGCTGACCAAAGCGCAGATCGCCAAGTGGCTCGCCAATCCTGCCAACCATCAGCCGCTGGCGGTCGAATTGCCCACGGGGCTGGCGCTTGGGGCGACGGGAATTCAGATTCCCGCCGATAACCCGCTAACTCGAGCCAAGATCGAACTCGGCCGGCAGTTGTACTTCGATCCCCGGCTGTCGGCCGACGGAACGGTAAGCTGTGCGTCGTGCCATCATCCGGATGAGGGGTACGCGCGGAACACGACATTTGGTGTCGGCATTGGCGAGCAAACGGGAAATCGCAATTCTCCGACCAGCTACAACCGCATTTTGAGTTCGGCTCAGTTCTGGGACGGCCGGGCCGCGTCGCTCGAAGAACAGGCCAAGGGGCCGATCGCGAACCCGATCGAAATGGGCAACACGCACGATGTGTGCGTCAAGACCGTCCAGGAAATCGCTGGCTATCGGCAGCAGTTTGAGGCGGTATTTCCCGATGTGGGAATCAACATCGACACGATCGCCAAGGCCATCGCGGCGTTTGAACGGACGCTGGTGACCGGCGCCTCCCCAGCCGACTACTACGAGCCGCTGCTCGCCTTCGAGAAGGCGTTTGCTCAGGATTTGGAAGATTTGGAAGCGTTTAAGGAGGAAAATCCGGGAGCATTTGCTCGGTACGAAAAGTTCAAGGCGGAGTCGGCGGCCCATCCGATCAGCGAGTCGGCGCGCCGGGGGCGCGACCTGTTTTTCGGCAAGGCGAACTGCACCGCCTGCCATGTCGGAGCCAACTTCACCGATGAAAAGTATCACAATCTGGGTGTCGGCATGGACAAGCCGGATCCGGATCTGGGCCGCTTCGTCGTGACGAAGAAGGAAGAAGATCGAGGCGCGTTCAAAACCCCGACGATCCGCAATGTGGCCCTCACTGCGCCATACATGCACGACGGGAGCCAGAAAACGCTCGACGAAGTGGTGGAGTGGTACGATCGCGGCGGTCACCCGAATCCGCACCTGAGCGACAAGATGAAGAAACTCGGTCTCACGCCGCAGGAAAAGAAGGATCTGGTCGAGTACATGCAGGCTTTGACAGGACCCTTTCCGGAAGTGCGGACCGATAGGCTGCCCTAGATCGCGGCAGATTCGTAGGGCCCGTTCGTTCGGCTGGTACTGGTCCGATATTCGGCAAGCCAGTCCTCACGCTCAATCGCAGTTCGCCTCCGCCCGATGAAGGGATAGGGCTATCTCTCTCGATGGCTCTCGAACTTGGCACGGAGGCTTGA
Organism: Pirellulaceae bacterium; assembly: GCA_025459145.1. Taxonomy (GTDB): domain Bacteria; phylum Planctomycetota; class Planctomycetia; order Pirellulales; family Pirellulaceae; genus CAYLLN01. The sequence continues at coordinate 3,459 of JALORD010000215.1, forward strand.
GAATGACGCGTCGCGCGATTGTGTGGATTATGGCAGTCCTGGCGACGGTATCGTTTGCGGCCGAGTGCCAAGCGCACTGGTGGCATCAAATGGGTCGCTCCGCCGGGCTCGGCTGGAGCGACGGCTACCACAGCCGCACAGGGTGCCCTCGGCAGGGGATGGCATGCAATGTTGAGTGGGCAAACGCCGCTCCGGCAGTGCCGAGCTTCCCCTGTGCTAAGTGCGAGCCGACTCCCGCCCAGCGGCCCACCGTCCTGGCAAACACGTTCGGGCCGGCGATGGCTCAACCACAGCCGGCGCCGCAGCAGCCGACGGAGGCGGCTCAGCGCATCGTCCCCACAGGCCATCGGTCGCCGGCACTCACCACTCCATCCTGGAGTGTTCCCACGCCGGTGCGGCGCTGATGCCCTGATTTCTCACCCGTGGGGAGACATTCGTCGGAAGCCGCAATCCACGCACATGCGGCATTTCTTTGCTCTGCCAGCCCAGGCGCGAACCGACGAGCTGCGTGATCCCCGATAGACGGTACAGCCGGTCGGAGCGGAACCGATTATGCAACCTGGGTACTTTTGATTTGCCCCACAGCGAAGTGTGACCTAGGTTTTCCTTGCGTTACCAAGCGCGTGGCTTCTCCAACCGCGTCAAACCAGGGGCTGTTCGGCCCGCCTCTCGCCGAGGCACTTGTCAGCGTTTCAGCGGCGCGGTTGATTGCATAAAGGGTGCTCCAATGCGTTTCATCACTTGTTTTTTGCGGGACGAGACCGCAGCCACCGCGGTTGAGTACGCAGTCATGCTGGCTTTGATCATCGGCACTTGCCTGGGGGCGATCAGCTTCTTTGGCGGCGAAGCCGGGGGGAGCTTTCAGGACACGTCCGACAAAATTGATAATGCCATGAATGGTGGCAGTTGATCTTCATGTGCAGTCGTCAGCGGTGAGCTATTTTTGCTTCGCCAGGGAGCAATCACCGCGATGATCGAATCCGAACCAACATCCCAGGGGCTCGTCCAACAATTCGTCGAGCGGGCTGGGCAGCTCTATTCGCTCCCCGCCGCAGCGGCCGAAGTGCTGCGATTGACGGAATCGTCCAGCGTCGACAATCGAGCGCTCAAGGAGTGTCTTGAATGCGATCCGGCGCTGGCAATGCGCGTTCTCAAGGTCGTAAACAGTTCGCTGTTTGGCCTAAGCCGGCCCGTGGCCGATCTCTCTCAGGCCGTGGCCCTGCTCGGGGCGGCGCCGCTGCGGATGCTGGTCCTGGGCTTCAGCCTGCCCAAGGAACTGTTCCGAGGACTGTCGGCCAATGTCTTGGCCCGCTACTGGCGGCACACACTGATCAAAGCGGTAGCCGCCCGCGAGATCGCCGAACAGTTGCTCGAAACGCCCGGCGACGAAGCCTTCGTGGCGGGACTCTTGCAGGACATCGGGCTGCTGGCTCTCGTCCAACAATTGGGCGAGCCCTACCTGCAACTGGTCGACTCCGTATACGTTGACGGGGGGAGCTTGCTGGATCGAGAGCTGGAAATCCTCGGATTCGACCACGCGCTTCTGAGCTCGCGCCTGCTCACCCGCTGGGGACTACCCGAGGAGATCGCCCAAGCCGTCGCGGTGCCCCTCCGCGTGGAACAAATCGAACGGCTGGAAGGTCATTGCCGCCGCTTGCCGCAACTCCTGCACTTGGCTGAGTTGCTAGCCCAACTGATCGAGCGTCCCTACGGTTCGGCACTACACGAACTGCTGGAGGCCGGAGCAGCGTACTTTCAACTGACAATCGAGAAACTCCGTCCGGTGGTGTCGGAGCTCGAATTGAAGGTGGCAGATCTGGCGGACGTGCTCGCGCTGGAACTTCCGACGGGCGAGACGTATCTCGATCTGCTGGCGGCCGCCCAATCGCGCCTATCAGAGCTGACGCTCCCCATGGTCGCGGCCCAAACGCACCAGCAGCCAGAGGGGGCGCTGCTCGACCTGACGGACGAGCTACGGTGCGAGATGAGAGCGATACTGGGTCGCCCGGCCCCGAAGCGACCAGCGGAGAGTATCACCGGAAGTAGGGTTCGAATTCCATCGCCCGATTCCGCGGCCCTCGCTTCGCGGCCGCGACGAATAGCCCGGGCATCGGACCAATCGTCGCTGGCGTGCGAAGTGGGATTTATGACGCAGGTGTCAGCCGCCATCGGACGCTGTCGAGCGGCCCGGATGCCGGTGAGCCTGCTGCTGGTGGCGGTCGACCATCACAGCGAACTACTGCTGCAGCTTGGTCCCGGTGGAGTCGCTGATCTCCTGCATTGGCTCCAGCGCGACCTGGCGGAGTGGCTGGGGGAGAGGGCGAGCGCACAGCCCATTGGCCAGGCAACCTTCGGCGTCATTCTGGAGCAATGCTCGCGCAATGATGCAGTCTCTGCAGCTCGGCATGCACTCGCGGCGATGAAGAGTTGGAGCCTGCCCGGCGGATTGGATCTCGACATCGCGCCGTCGCTTAGCGCGGGAATCGCCAGCCTGACGCTGCCGCCGAAGAATTTTCTCGCGGAGTCGCTACTTGACGGCGCGCAAAGGTGTCTGGCTGGGGCGCAGCTGTCGGGTGGGGGGAGCGTCAAGAGCATCGAACTATAGTGCGGCGTGACCTTGCCACCGCTGAAGCTGGCGGGCAAACCCGCGGTCCGTATAATAGGCCGCAAACGGGCCCGAGCTTAACCCACCGTCGGCTGAAAGTTACTATGACGGCTCCTTTGGCAGACATGTCGCCGACCAAACAATTCTACGATCGGATCGCCAAGGGGTACGATCTGCTAGCCGATTCGAGCGAACATGTGCCGCGCGATCGGGGGCTCGTAATGTTGGCCCCGCAAATCGGCGAGCAGGTGCTGGTCATTGGTTTCGGCACGGGGCATTCGGCTGCGGCGCTCGGGAAGCTGGTCGGTCCGAGCGGAAAGGTCGCGGGGATCGACATCTCGCAGGGAATGCTCGATGTTGCCAAAAAGCGAGTGGCCGACGAGGCGCCGGGTGCACCGGTGGAGCTTGAGCTGGGCGACGCCCGCTCGCTGTCGTTTGCCGACGGCCAGTTCGATGCGGCGTTCATGAGCTTTACGCTGGAGCTGTTCGAAGAGGATGACATCGTCCGGGTACTGGCCGAACTGCGGCGCGTGCTCCGGCCGGGAGGCCGGCTGGCGGTTATTTCGCTCAACAAGACCGAGCCGCTCACCGTGGCGGAAGAAATCTACATCTATCTGCACCGGCACTTTCCTCACTTCATCGATTGCCAGCCGATTGCCGTCGAGCAGCACCTCCGCACGGCCGATTTCCAGATTGCTCAGGCCGAGCACATGGACCTTTGGGGGCTGCCCGTGGCAATTGTCGTAGCCACGACGTGAATGGCAGCCGCGGTCAGTCGCTGACTTGCCAGGCGGCGAAGGCCTCGATCTCCGCCGTGGCCAGTTCCCGGACGAGCTGCGCCGCGTCCGGCCGGCGGAGCGGGTCCTTAGCCAGCATCCGCCGAACGAGCGCGGCGAGTTCGTCGGTTGCGGAGGGAACGAACTCGCGCAAATCCGGCGGCGCTTCGCGACGATGCATATGCGAGATCTCAGCCGCCGACAGGTTGCTCGCCAAGCCGCCCGTGAACAGGTCGAGCAGAGTGATTCCCAAACTGTAGATGTCGCTCGCCGCGGTGAGCCGATCGGCGGGAGAGAAGGTTTCCGGCGCGGCATAGCGAAGCGAGCCCGCGATAGCGTGTTCCGTCAAGCATTCAGTGGAACCGAGGACGCGGGCCAAGCCGAGATCGATCAACGTGGCGTGGCCCGAGGGCGCCAGCCGGACGTTTTCGGGCTTCACGTCTCCATGCAGCCAGCCGGCGTCATGCAGCGCGGCCAAGGCCTCGGCCAGTTGCCGGGTGATCGAGAGGGATTGGGCCAGGCTGCGCGGGCCGCAGGCGATAACTTGCCGCAGCGACGCCCCTTCGAGGTAAGGCGCGACCAGATAGGGAGGGTCGGCATCCGAGTGATCGGCCAGAACCGTGACGAGTCGGGGGTGCCGCACTTCCCGACTGACGCGGGCCTCGCGCTCGAGCAGCGTCCGGGCGAGCGTATCGGCCGCCCACTGCGGATGGACGACCTTGACGGCAAAGTCCCCGTCGAGCGCCTCATGGGTATCGAGCGGACAGGCACGGTAAACGTGCGTAAAGCGCCCTTGGCCGACCAAACGTGTCAAATGCCAGCGACCGATCGTCGTCAGGGTCGAGCCAATCTGTACAGTTTCACGTTTCAGGCCCGCGCGCTTCGCCCGCGGGAAATGGACAGCCGAACTGACGAGAGCGGGCGACTCGGCCATGAGGGGGCGAGCGTTTTGGAAGGATGAGGTGTCAGGAGGTAGCTGACCCGTGGCCCGAACTATCGGGGAGCTCGGGCTATCGGAATTGATCGGACGCTCGCCCCCCGGAACTCCAGCGCTTTACCCGCAGCCGGAACGGTGCGGTCCACTTCCCGGTGACAAATCAGGCCTCAGGCAGCGCGCGGGCAACTGCGATACTCGAGATGCCTGTATCCGCCCCAACGCGCTGCGTTTGGAGAATTCGCGTTTGGTCCTTGGAGTTTGTTTATCTGCTGGGGGAATGAGACCTCAAGGAACTGCCGACCAACTGGAGGCCCGACGTCGGCGGGCCATGGATTTGCTCGATCAGGGCTGGCTCGTGAAGGATGTGGCGGCCGCGCTCGGAGTGACCCGCAAGTCGGTGTCGGAGTGGAAGAAGGCGGTTGCCGATGGCGGTCGGCGGGCGCTGCGGGCCAAGCCCCAGCACGTGCCTGAGTGTCGGCTCTCGAAGCTGCAGCAGGCGAAGCTGAAACTCCTCCTGCGGGCCGGACCTCGGAAGTCAGGGTTTGCGTCGGACTTGTGGACGCTGGGGCGGGTGGCGGAGTTGGTCGAGCGGGAGTTCGGTGTCTCGTACCACCGCAGCCACCTCGGCCGCTTGTTGCACGCCTTGGGCTTCTCCTGCCAGAAGCCCCAGCGGCGGAGCCGTGAGCAAGATCCCAAGGCGGTAAAGACCTGGCGTGAGAAGAAGTGGCCGGCGATAAAAAAAGGGGGAAGACGATCGAGCTAGCGTGGTGTTGGTCGACGAATCGGGCTTCATGCTGCAGCCGCTGGTGCGTCGCACGTGGGCCCCGACCGGCCAGACGCCGGTGCTCGATCAGTGGGACCGCCACGACCGTGTGAGCGTCATCACGGCGCTGACGCTCTCGCCGCAGCGGCGACGCGTACGGATGTTCTTCCAGTTGCTCGACCACAACGCCAAGGCGGAAGACTTCCTCTGGTTTCTCCATGGCCTGCGGCGGGAGTTGGGCCGTCGGCTGCACGTGGTGTGGGACAACCTCGGCGCGCACCGTCGAACCGAGAACTGCCTGCGGAAGCTCGGTTGCCCCTGGGCTCGCTTCCATCGGCTGCCGGCCTATGCGCCCGAACTCAACCCGGTCGAGCATGTCTGGACGACCGGCAAGTGGGGACGGCTGGCGAACGCCCCTCCCGACGGACTCCAGCAACTGCATGACAGCGTCCATCTTGAACTCTACCGACAGGCTACCGAGCAACAACTCCTCCAAGCACACTTCCGCTGGGCCGAGCTCGATCTCCGTTAAGGCACTTTTCTGGCGCATTGGTCAATAGTTCTTGGGGCTTGGTCATATCCCGGCTCATTCCGGAGTTATTTATTCGTTGAAACCTTATTGATGGCCGTGAAGCGATACATATTGTGGGCGGCCG
>JALORD010000216.1 GCA_025459145.1 Pirellulaceae bacterium
GGTTGGTTGCCCGGAGCCGCGGCCAGCGAGAACGGTTTTCGGCATAGGGAACCATCTGGCGCGAGATCCACTCTGCCCTCGTCCAAAGGAACCAGACTGGCACCAAACGCAAGGCCAGGGGGATCCCTACAATCACCGTGCCGAAAAGTACTTCAACCGGTTCCATTTCCCTTGAACTTCGCCATGCATACCCTATAGGGATCAACAAACTCGCCAAGCCCATGGCGATCTCCAGCAACGTGAAAGCAAGTAGCGCAACCGCAATGATTCGGCATGCCAGTTCCGCCAGTTCACGAGTGCTCATTCCGATCCTGTTCTCCTAAAGTGCGCAGCGGATCAGCGACTCATTTGGCGCCGTATACGTTCCGCGGATCGACCAATCGCTCGGCCACGACCGAGAGGCCTTCGGGCGTGACCTGCCGGAAAAAACAAGAACGGTATCCCTCGTGGCAGGCGGCCCCTTCCTGTTCGACGTGCAGCAGGATCGCATCCGCATCGCAATCGACAAAGATCGCCTCCACACGCTGAAAGTGGCCGCTTTCCTCCCCCTTACGCCAGAGCTTTCCCCGGCTACGACTGTAGTACACCGCACGGCCGCTGGCCAGCGTCTCCGCATAGGCCTCGGCATTCATCCAGGCGACCATCAGCACCTGGCCCGTCTTTGGATCCTGGGCGATAGCGGTAAGCAGGCCCCCTCCCTTGGAGAAGTCGGGGCCGGTAAGTGGGATCGACGGGGGAGATGAGGACATTGGCGTGGGGACAACTGTGGAAATGCGGTGCGGAGCGGACAGCCGAACAATCGGACAGTGTATCAAGACTGGTGCATCCGCTTAAATGCACAAGGGCGATCTCGCACGCTACAAGCGGCGCGACGGGACAAGTCGGTGTGGCAGGCGCCAGCATTGCAGGACAACTTTCGACTGCGATCGTTCGCGAAGCGTGGGCCCGCTGGTCGATGAGTCCTCCGACTGTCTACTCAGCGCGGTGTCTACCCTAAAGTTTGCCGGCTGAGACGATCTTCCCCGGCCGATCAGCCGCCGCCCCGCATTGAGGTTGCTCCCTTGAACGATTCGCTCAGTATCGTCGTTCCCGTTTCGAATGCCGAATCGACGCTGGCCCGCCAGATACACCGCCTGCTCGATATTTTGCCCGATCTTACCGGCCGGTTCGAAGTGGTGATCATCGACGATGCGTCGGTCGATCACACGGTCGACATCGCGCGCGAACTAGCATCTCAGTATCCGCAAGTTCGGTTGATCCGCCACCGGCAGCCGCTGGGGACCGAGGCCGCCGTCCGCACCGGCCTGCAGTGGGCCAGCGGCCGCACCGTCTTCGTCCAGGAAGACTCCGCGGCGCTTAGTCCGACCGATCTCCGCCGCTTGTGGGCCCTGCGGCACGATGAGGAACTGGTCATGGCCCGCGCCGAACAACGTCCGGGCATCTTCGACGATCGGCTTTTGGCCCGTCTGTCGCAGTGGGGCCGAAAGCTACAGTCGCTTTCGCCGCCTGCCGCGGGACCGGGCGGAATTCACATGATTCGGCGCAGTGCGGTCGAGCGCCTGCTGGCCGATGGCGAAGCCGACGAGCTTGCATTGTCTCCCTCCGACCCGGCGAATCCAGACTCCGGCGAGCGGTTGATGGTCACGCACGAGTCGAACGACTTAGCCCGCACCGATCTGCCGCATGATGTAGCGGGTCCTCGGCAAACGGCTTCGTTTCTGGCCCATTTGCGGAATCTGGCGCTAGGCGAATAGCGACTCCCTGGGATGCATCCGAGCGGCTAATACCAAAGGATGCACCACAGCGCCCAGAGTCCGTCTTTGACGCCGATTTTCTTCCCTTCGCGGTAAGTCCGGCCGTGGTAACTGATCGGCCGCTCGTAAAATCGGACACCGGGAATGCGCGCGAGCTTGAACGTCAGTTCTAATTCGATCCCGAAGCCTCGTTCGCGAAGCACTGGCGCCACCTGCTGGATCAGCTCGCGGCGAATCATCTTGTAGCAGGTCTCCACATCGGTCAGGGCTCGGCCCGACTTCCAGTTCGACAGCCGCGTGATGAGCTGATTTCCCCAGCGGTGCCAGAAGTGGTGCACCTGCCCGTCGACGTGGCTAAACCGGCTGCCGTAGACCACATCGGCCCGATCCTCGACGATCGGCTGCAGCAGGGCTCGAAAATCCTGCGGATCGTACTCGAGATCGGCATCCTGGACGATAATCACATCGCCAGTGCACCGGGCAAAGCCGGTTCGCAACGCTCCCCCTTTCCCCTGATTCCGCTCGTGCAGTACGACGATCAAGTCGGCATTGTCCGACTTGCGTTCGTCCGCCCAACGAGCCAAAAGTTCGCGCGTCCCATCGGTGCTACCGTCGTCGACAATCACGATCTCGAGCGGCAGGCCGGTGTGCCGGACGCGTTCGACAACTTTCGTCAGGGTGCGGACTTCGTTGTAAACGGGAATCACGACGGAGAGCTTAAAACCGGCGGGGATCGCGTAGATTCCCAGTTTGCGGCAAACGTCGCTCCCCAGAATTCGGCCCAACAGCTCCACGCGCGCAGGATCATGCGAGTGGCCGGCCAAATGCCCCTCGAGCAATTCGCCAAGCGTCGCCCGGGCCGGTGCTAGCGGGTCGTCAGGCATCGGGTCGGCCAGCATCCCAAAGTCATCCCGCGAACGAGCCGCAGAGGGGCCCAACCCATTCCAAGGCGGGGAACGCTACTTCCTGGGCCGCGATTGCACGGTTGAGCAGCGGCGGCAACGAGTCACTTGGTTGTTTAGCTTCGCCTTGCACTTGGGGCAGCGGCGGGCATTCACCTTGCGAGTGAACTTGGTGCGGGGGCGAGTCTTCATCGGAGGGAGGCCTACCAAACGTTTGTCTACGTGATCAACATTTCAAGCCTCAGTGTAGGCGCAGGTGCCAAATTCGACAATGAGACCTGAACGCGTCTAAAGCGGCCCTGTGCCGGTACCGTCGTAGCGGTCGCAACGACTCTGTGGTCGACGCGCTGCTGCTTGCATCCCCGGGCGAATTGCGACCGATGAGCAGGGAAGCGAAGTATTCTTGGCGGTCCTGATCCAGCCGAGCCCGCCCCGCGGCAATGCCCCGCGAGGATCCGGTTGCGTTCGGGTGATTGAGTCCACCTGCCGGGCGATTGCCGTCGCCCGTTTTCCCCCACACACCGGGAGGATCCCGATGCGACTTTGGTTTCTGGCCCTGCTTGCCACGGTGGGCATGGCGATGTCCGCCGTTCCCGCTCACGCCCAAACCTGGGGCGAGAAATGGGACGCCTTCTGGCACCGTACCCACGTCGATTGGCACCGCAATAATGCCTGGCCCGAGCCGTTCCAGACGGCCGACCGGGCGGCGGTCCGCGAACCCTTCTGCATCCAGACCGACAACGGCTGGAAGATGCAGAACACCGTTGGCACGTTCCTCTTTGACGACAATCAAGCGCTTAACAAAGCGGGCGAATTGCAGGTCAAATGGATCGTGACCCAAGCCCCGATCCATCGCCGGGCGGTCTTTGTCTTGAAGGCCGACAACCCAGAGCAAACCGCGGCCCGCGTGGCCTCCGTCAATGCCGCGGTGGCGAAATATGCCGGTCCCAATATTCCGCCAGTCATGGTGACCGACACCGAGCCCAGCGGCTGGTCGGGATCGTATGTCGATGCGATCTCGCAGGCCCTCAACAGCTCGATTCCGGCTCCGCGTCTACCGGCGGGCGGCGGTGGAGGCGGGGGCGGCGAAGGGGGAGGCGAGAACAGCGGCAACTAGGGCCCTTTCCGTTCGCGAAGCGAGCGGACCGCGGCCGGAAGCTCAACCGACCATGGACAGGCGGTGCGAGTGGCTCACGAGCCACGCACCGCCTGTTTCTGTTGGCAAATCGTGTTGCCGGCAAATTGGGGCACGGCGCGCACGGTTGTACCGACTGGCAGACTGCTGGCAATCCCTTGCCAGCAGTTCTGGCAGGCAAAATCGCCTCTAGGCAGCATGCTGACCGAGTCGATGATGACGAAGGTACAGAGTGTTCGCATTCGAACTGTCTGTACTGTCAGCAGGATACACCTCAGGCACCTTGGGTGCGTTGTGCCGCCGGCAGATTCGATGGTCGTGCATAGGGAGATGCGCGGTGAAACTCAACTGGCAACGATCGCTGGCCATTGTGCTCGTAGGCTGCGGCGGCCTGGCAGGCTGCAAAACGCCCAGTAGCGGACTCGCCTTTTGGAAAGGAAGCGACAGCTCGGTCGCCAGTTCGACGCCTGATGTGGGCAGCCAGAAGTACGGTAGCCTCGCTCAGGAATTCGGCGGAGCTCCTACCAGCGGCAAAGGACTTGGCGGGACAATCCAACCCGCTAACGAAGGCGTTCTCGAATCGTCCTGGAATAAGACGACTTCGGCGATCGCCTCGGCCTTCACCTACAAGCCGAAAGTCGAGACCGACGATCCCACGAGCTTGAATGCCAAACCCGTCAAGGTCGGCGCCGCGGTGTATGTCTCGGCCGGGCGGTTGTTGGAAGACCAAGGGAAGCTAGCCGAAGCTCAAGTCCAGTACGAACGAGCGATTGAGTCCGAGCCCAACGACCTCGTTGCCCTCGTCAGTCTGGCCCGACTGCATGACCGACGGGGACAAAAACCTCAAGCCCTGCAGGCCTATCATCGCGCTGCCAAGGCCCATCCGGGCAATGGCCTCGTTCACAACGATGTCGGGCTATTCTTTGCGCGTCAGGAGCAATGGCAGCCGGCTGCGGATTCGCTGGCTAAGGCAATTGCACTGCAGCCGGCTAATGCGAAGTATCGCAATAATCTGGCTACAATTCTGGTCGAACTTAACGAACCGCAAGAAGCCCTGGCGCAACTGGCCGCCGTGCACCCCGAAGCGGCAGCTCACTTCAACTTGGCGAGCTTGCTAAAGAACAAGGGGCAGACCGATCTTGCCGCGCGGCATCTGCAGCAATGCCTGGACCTCGATCCAAGCATGGGGGATGCCCGCGAAATGCTGGCCCAGTTGGGCATCAACCCGGTGGCGCCGACCTACACGGCTCAGGCGCCAGTGCAACCGGTGTCGACACCGGTTGATCGCTCGCAGCCGCTATACCGGCCGCTCCCCGACGCGAGCACACCCGAGGAATCGGGAGGTTCCTATCATATCGGCGACGACATCGGACCTATCCAGCCTGGCGAAACCTCCAAATACGGCCAAACTAGCTGGGGAACTTCCGCAGGGCCTGCCGAGTCGATCGAACTCCTGCCGCCGATTGAGGGGTAATTGAAGCCGTCTGCGGCACGCATCAGCGCGCTTCACGATGAAGCGTTGCGGGGCTTCTCAGCTCCGCGGCGCTTACCCTTGGCGGCCCGAGCCGAACGGGGGTAAAATCGAGCTTGGTGAGCCCGGTGATGCTTCGCGGCACCCTGGCGAGAAATCACTGCCCGGTGGTACGTGTGCCAATCACGATGGCGCTGGGCAATATCTACTGGGATTCGGGCGGGGCTATGTGCGGCTCTTTTTCCGCGCATCCGAGCGATTGATTTTCTAACTTGCAACTGAGGACGGCGATGCATACCCCTCCGGGCGACGCGTTTGGTGATCGGCGGAAAGCGCTGGAAGACTCGTTCTTCTGCGGCTGGAACTCGAGACGATGGAGGAGCGAAAACACCTCGCGCATGTCTCGGGAATTCTCGATGAACAGGTGCTGCTGAACCTGGTTAAGGCCGGGGTGCGAGCCGAAACGCTTGCGGCGGTCAGCCTGATTCCACTCGTTGAGGTTGCTTGGTCGGACGGTGCAGTCACCGCTGACGAGCGGGCGGCCATCTTGAAAGCAGCTACCGAATCGGGCATTGCCGAAGGGACCGCCGCTTACGAAATGCTGGGGCGTTGGCTTCAGGAGCGCCCGGATGTGCGGGTGATCGGCACTTGGAAGGAGTATGTGGGCGCGTTAGTCAAATCGATGCCGGCCGACGCGACGCTCGTGATGCGGGAGCGGCTCTTGGGTCGCTGCCGCCAGGTCGCGGAGGCCGCGGGTGGGTTTCTTGGACTCACCAGTAAGATCTCGGCGGTGGAAAAAGCCCGGATCGAAGAGTTCGAGCGCGTGATGCAGCCGGGATAGATCACTGGTGTAAATAGACCGTAGACGAATTATCGGCAGTCAGCGACTTCTCGGAGGTCGCCGTGGCTGCCGATTTTCGTCTTGATCGGCACATCGAGAGTAATCGGTACACGGGGTCGCTTTTCCGCAACACCCCATGTTGCCAGCAGGCGACCTGTTGCCAAAACGCGTGCTACGGTTGAGGGGGGAAGCTGCAGCTTCAGGCGAAGCGCGGCGTCTGGCCCCCGCTTCAACCGTGCCATGGCCACCTATCCCACGCTAACGCCTCGCTTCGCAGCCAGTTGGCTGGCGTTGCTGGCGTGGTGTGGAGTGTGCGGCTGTCAGTTGCCGGCCATCGATCAGAGTGGTGAGCGTATTTTTTCGGGCGAGACGACCGGCATCGCCCATCATGAGTTGCCCGGCGCGGGTCTGTTTCATCATCACCGTAACCCAACTCCGGCGGCTGCGCCCACAACTCCGGTCTGTGCTCCGGCCGCACAGGAATTGCCAGCGATCGTCGGTCCGGTGGCCGTGCCACAGCCGATCGCTCCACTCCCTCCGCCCCCGCCCATCGCGGTCCCGGTGCAGCCCGCAGCGTGCGGTCCGCCCGGGCAGGTTCAGCCGACGCCGCTTCCACCAAAAATTCGCGTTTCGGGTCCCGTCTGCCAAAACGCCAGCACTGGGGCCGCAGCCCGGGGACCGGTGCTGGTCGTGACGCCCTCACGACTCGTGGCGCCGATTGGAACCGAAGTACTGCTTGCAGCCGGTGTGACCGATGGCCAGGGATACTACGTCCTGCGCCAGCCGCTGGAGTGGATGCTGGCTCAGGACGGCGTTGGCCAGGTGATGGCGGTAGGTAAGGAGAGCCCGCTGGGCGCCTCGCATGTCTTGCGGCATTCGCCGCAAAAGGTGGCGCCCAACTACGTTCGGGCCCATACCTCGACGATCGAACAAACGCTCGACCGTGGCACGCCCAATCCGGCAGACGACGTCCGGCTCGAGCGGGGACAAAGCTGGATTACGGTCACTTCGCCGACCGAGGGAACCTCGCACATCACGGTTTGGGCCCCGAAAGAGCACAATTGGGACCGCCGGCAGACCACGGCAACGATTCATTGGGTCGATGCCCGCTGGCAGTTTCCGCCTTGTTCGGCGGGACGCGCCGGCCAGCGACAGGTGCTGGAAACGGTGATTACGCGGTCGGACGGAGCGCCACTCTCGGGCTGGCTTGTACGGTACGAAATTCTGGGAGGTCCCGAAGCGGCCTTCTCAGCTCGCGGCGAAACGGTCGCGCAGGTTCGCACTGACGGAGCGGGACGCGCCACGGCGGAGCTACTGCCGCGTAGCACGGTCCCTGGAATTACGACAATCGGCATCCAGGTGATCCGTCCGGCTAGCGGACCGGGCGATCTTCCCGAGATGGTCGTCGGACAAGGAACCACGGCAGTCAACTGGAGCACACCGGGCCTGAGCGTCACAGCAATCGGTACCGGAACCGTCGCGGCGGATGGGGCAATCAGCTATCGCGTGGAAGTGACGAACAACGGCGACCTGCTAACGCCGGGAGTCGTGCTCAGCTATACGCCTCCGGCGGGAGTGACCGTGCTGAATAGCACGCCGACCGCCCAGGTTTTTGGCCAGCGGTATCAGTGGACGATCGGCGATTTGCCGGCTCGCACGACCAATGTCGTCGAGCTCAATTGCCGTGCTTCGGTCGCGGCGGACGTACACAGTACGTTCCGGGCGGAAAGCAGCGCTGGCATTACGGCGGAAGGACGGGCGACAACGCGCGTTTTCGCCAATGCACTCTCGGTGCGGATGAACAGCCCCGATGCGGTAGAAGTTGGTCGAGAAGTGCAGTTCCTGGTCGATGTCACCAATACGGGATCGACCACGCTGACGGGAGTTGTCGCCAGCGATAACTTCGACCCAGGACTTGCTCATACGGGAGGCGGCGCAAGTCCCCTGCGGCGGGCCCTCGATCCGATTGGTCCCGGTGAGACGCGCCGGATCGCGCTCAACTTCATCGTCACCCAGCCCGGACGGCAAACCCACCGGCTCGACGTGACCGCCGACGGGGGGCATGCCGCCGGAGCGCGAGGAGTGGTCACCGGATTGCCCGCAGCGGCGCCTCCGAGCGGACCGTCGGTTCCCGGAGGTTCGTCCCCTAGCACGCCGACTGCCCGTCTGCCGGTACTGGGAGTCAAACTGAGCGGCCCGCGAGCCGCTCGGCAAGGACAGACCGCGGACTATTCGGTCGAGATCACCAACACCGGCATGACGAGGGCCACGAATGTCCTTGTCGAGGTGAATCACGGCATCAATCTCGAACTGATTGCTGCCACGCGGGGCTATCGGCACGATTCGCGTGCGCTCGAGGTCTCGTGGCAGATTGCCGAGATCCCGGCCGGTCAAACGGTCCGCCGCCAGTTGCAGCTTCGAGGAATCAATCCCGACGAAACCGGGGCGATTGTGCGGGCCACGGCGGCCGCGAACGAAACGCGGCAATCGCCGCAGTCGGGCGAGTGGCGAACAGTTATCCTGCCGAGCGATGCGGCCCCGACACCGCCCGCGACACCGGTCCCGGCAGCCGGCAATCTCAAAGTGTCGATCCGCGACTTGGCCGATCCGATCATGATCGACGGCAAGACAACGTTCGAAATCGAAGTGCAGAATGACCGGGCCGTCTCCGATCAGGACGTGGTGGTGACACTGGAGATGTCTGCCGGCCTGAAGGTGACGACAGGTCGTGGGCCCACGGAGATTCTGAGCGTCTCGCCCGATGGACGGACGATCGAAATGCGCCCGGTGCGCGAGATTCGCGCTGGCGAAACGCTGGCACCTTATCAGATCGAAGCGAGCGGTACCGCAGCGGGGTCGCAGCAAGCTCGCGTCACGGTGAAGAGCGCTCGCACTCCTGGCGGCGTCACCGCGACGGTCGAAACTACGGTCAACCCGCGGTAACTACGGCGTGTGTTTGAATGCCTGCGGAGGAGGACCATCCGGACGGCGGGAACGATGGCGCCTCGTGGCGATCGCTGAAACGTCGCTGGATGGCCAGAAACTCTTCCTCCGCCGCGAGGAACGCCGCGACCACGCGAGGGTCGAAGTGCTTCCCGCTGTCGGTTTCGATGATCGACCGGGCGACGAGGTGCGAGTAGGCCTCTTTATAGCAGCGTCGGGTCGTCAGGGCGTCGTAGACATCGGCCAGAGCGACAACCCGTGCACAGAGTGGAATTTGCTCGCCCGCGAGGCCCAGGGGATAACCGCTCCCGTCCCAGCGCTCATGATGGGCGGCAGCGATGTTACGTGCCACGTGCAGAAAGCGAGCCTCCGGAAAGCGGACCAGTGCCGCGTCGAGCGTCTCCGCTCCCAGCGTCGTGTGGGTTTTCATAATCTCGAATTCGGCTGCATTTAGCCGCCCTGGCTTGCGAAGCACGGCATCGGGAATTCCCACCTTGCCGATATCGTGCAAGGGACTGGTTAAAAATATCAGCCGGATCAACTCGGGATCGATTTCGGCTGACATTTCCGGCATCACCGCGAGCCTTTGGGCCAGCACACGTGAGTACGATTGCACCCGTTCGAGGTGGTGTCCCGTTTCAGGATCGCGCGATTCGGCGAGCCGGGCGAGCGCGAAGATAACCATCTCCCGCGTCTCGAGCGCGAGGACTCGCGCCCCGGCTCGAATCCGCACGAGAAGCTCCGCAGCATGAAACGGCTTGCCAATGAAGTCGTCAGCTCCGGCTGACATACCGGCCACGATCTCGTCGGGCTCGGAATGACTTGTCAGGAGGATCACGTAGATGTAGCCATCGAACGATCCTTCCCGAATCGAACGGCACAGCTCGAGCCCCGACATCTCTGGCATTTCCCAATCGGAAATGACCAGCCGCGCCCGCCCTTGCCGCAGGATCGCGAGGGCCTCGCGGCCATTGGCAGCCGTTTCAACCTGATATCCGGCACGCACGAGCGTGTGCCGCAGCATTTCCAGGGCCAGATCGTCGTCGTCTACCACCAGGATGTTCATAAGCGAGTAAGGGCGAGGGGAGTGTTCGTGAGTTTCAGACACCAGTTGTCATCAGCTCGTCGTCGAGCAATCGGTCGAGTTCATCAAGACAGCGGAGCGCCTCACGTTCGAGCTGGACAACGGTCGGATGAGACGCATCGACTGCTTCGATCGCGAGCGCAAGTTCCAGCGCTCCAGCCGCACTGGACAGCGGCACAGCCGCCAAATTGGCGGCCATTCCTTTGAGGGCATGCGTCAGCCGGCGGGCTTCCACGCTGTTGTGGCTGGCAAGAGCCGTTTCGATCGACTGATAGGAGTCGGGGAGTCGCTGCCGGAATCGATCAAGCATGCGAGCTGCGAAGATCGGATCGCCCGAGCAACGGGCCACCAACTGCGAGCGATCGAGCGGTGCGGATTCGGCAGACTCCCCATCTTTGCCTTCCGGCGACGGCTCGGACGCCGCTTCGATTTCTGCCTGTGCGGCGCTGCCCGCAGGTCGTTCGTCGAGCGCGGTGGGTGCGGCTCGACTCGGTGATGGGCTCCCCTTGCCGACGGGTCCTCGAATCTCCAAGTGCCGGCAAATGGCTGCCAACAACTCGTCGCGATCGATCGGCTTGGTGGCGTAGTCGGTCATGCCCGCCGCCAGACACCGCTCGCGATCTCCCTGCACGGCATTTGCCGTGAGGGCGACAATCGGCAACGGCTGCGTACGCTCTAGTTCGCCGCGCGATTCGAGCGTTCGAATCCACTGGGTGGCGGCAAACCCGTCCAGTTCGGGCATCTGGCAATCCATCAGCACCAGATCGTAACCTCCGCGGCGAACGGCGTTCACGGCTTCTTTACCGCTCGTTGCCACGTCGCATTGAAATCCCGCGGCCTGCAGAATCTCGCACGTGACGAGTTGATTGATCTCGTTGTCTTCCGCCACCAGGATTTTGCCCAGGATCTGCGGTCTTGCAGCGATAGGGCCCGCGTCGACATTAACGCATGGCGTGCCGGCGACGACTGGCGGACTGTCCGATTCATCGCTCGGCTCTGGCCGACGGCCCTCCGAACCGTGGAGAGCGGAAACCAGCGCATCAAGCAGCCGCGATTGCCTGATCGGCTTGCAGATTGCTGCGGCGATGCCTGCTTGGCCCAGCATCGCCAGATCGAGCGGCGTATCGAGTCCGGTCAGCAGGATGATCGGTACCGTAGCCAGCAGCGGATCGGACTGAATTTGCCGAGCCAGCGGCAATCCGTCCGCACGAGAGGGCTGATGAGCAAGAACGATCAGTTCGTACGGCAGGCCCGATTCAGCGGCCCGCCTGAGACGGGCGAGACCCTGATCGATCCGCGAGGCGCTGTGGAGGGCCACTCCCCAGCACTCGACCAGATTGCGGAGCACGGCAACACTTGTCGGCTGTGGGTCAATGACAAACATTCGCAGTCCCGCAAGCGACCGGGTGCGGAGGTGTTCCGCGTCTCCCGAGTCGTCACGGGGGGCCAGCAGCTCGAGGGGAATCTGACACCAGAACAGTGATCCTTGGCCGAGTTGGCTTTCGACTCCCATCTGCCCCCCCATTAGCTCGACCAACTGCCGGCTGATGGCCAGTCCCAGGCCACTGCCGCCGTATTTACGTGTCGTCGACGCGTCGACCTGGCTGAAGGGGGCGAACAGCCGATGCTGGCGGTCAGGCGGAATCCCGATTCCGGTATCCCGGACACTCAGGCGAATGCTCGCCCGCTCCCGGCTGGAATTGACGAGTTCGGCCCGCAAGGCTACTTGACCGCGCTGGGTAAACTTGAGCGCATTGCCGAGCAGATTTACGATCACCTGCCGCAGGCGTTTCGGATCGCCCCGGAACTGCCGGGGCACTTCGGAATCGATGCGGCACGACAGTTCGAGCCCCTGGGCACAGGCCCGGTGGCTGAACTGCTCGATCACTTCTTCCAAGAGTTCGAGCAGGCCAAACTCGAGAACTTCTAACTCGAGCTTGCCCGCTTCGATCTTTGACAGGTCGAGCACGTCGTTGATGAGGGTAAGAAGATTGTCGGCCGAAGTTCGGGCAATTCCCACGTAGCGTGTTTGCTGTTCGGAGAGCCGCGTGTCGGCGACGAGCTGCAGCATGCCGATCACACCGTTGAGCGGAGTGCGGATTTCATGGCTCATGTGCGCCAGGAAGGCACTTTTCGCCTGACTGGCAGCGACCGCGGCTTCTTTTTCGGCCTGCAGCGCCTTCGCTAGTTTCCGTTCGGTGATGTCTTCGACCGTCCCTTCGTAGTACAGCAGGTTTCCCTCCCGGTCGCGGATAGCGCGGGCGTTTTCGCTGATCCAGATGATCGTGCCGTCGCGACGATAGACCTGCGATTCAAAGTCGACGATCTCGTCGTGCGCTTCCATCAGTCGGACGAACTCGTACCGCCGGCACGGATCGACGTAGAGCTGGCACTCGATGTGCCGGAGGGTATTGATCAGTTCGCCGGGCGACGCGTAGCCATAGATGCGGGCCAGCTTGGGATTCGCGCTGATGTAAGCGCCGTCGACGGTCGTCTGAAAGATTCCTTCGATGGCATTCTCGAAGATCGCCCGATACTTGTCCTCGGCAGCCTGGAGCGCTGCCGCGGCGTGCTCGGCCAGCGGTGAAGTCCGCCGCGCGAGGATTCGTTCGATCAGCGAACCGAGCGCAAAGGCTGCGGCGAGTCCGCACGCCCGCAGGAACAGGTTTTCGATGCTCTCAGGCGGAAGGATCATGTCGGCAACCTGTCCGGGCAGACTTAGCGCACGATGGCAGTGCGCAGCTCCGCCGGCAAGTGAGTCCTGAACGAACGCCGGCCTGCGAGAGAGAGGTCCACCGCACCGAGTGTGATTCGGGCGATGGGTACAGGACGGACGCCGATAATCCCCGTCAAGGGACGCTCCGCCTGAAGCGTTCCGGGGCATCCAACCCTAGCATTTTCTTCGGCATCACTGCGCGGCTCGGCGAAAGCCGTCGCCGGTCCGCAGGGTGAGAAGAATCGGCACAATCGCTAGCGAATTGCCTGATCGGGCAGACCGCTCTTGATGCCCGCGTCGAGAGGCATCTTGTCGGGCAGGCCATCGGCCTCCTTCATCAGGCGATCGAGTTCGAACCGCAATTCAGCTACGCGTTCGGCATGTTCAGGCCGCTGGGCGAGGTTTGTCGTTTCGTCGGGATCGGCAGTCAGGTCGTACAGTTCCGCCTCGTGCCGATCGGGCCCGCCATCGCCATGTGGGTAGCGAATGTACTTGTACCGGTCGGTCCGCACGCCCCGGACATTGGGCGTGTAAGGAAACTGCTTCTCGTAGTTGTATTCGTAGTACCAGCTGTTGCGCCACGGGCTCAACTTACCCTGGGCGAGATTCTTCCAGGATGCACCGTGCGTTTTGGAAAGCGGCGGAGCATTGCAGATGTCGAGAATCGTGGGGG
>JALORD010000217.1 GCA_025459145.1 Pirellulaceae bacterium
CGGAGCGATGTTATGGCGGCAATCCTGTGGCCGTTGGGTAGAAGTTCTGCTTCATCGATGCGGCCAACCGACAATCGCCGCCGCATGCTAGTGGCGGCGCTGCTGGCCGCGATCGTCGCTCTCTCCACGGCTGTCGACTCCTTCACGAGCGCCGCCGAGCCGGCCATCCACACGTTCGAGCGCCAGCAGCTTACCGACGTTTACTACTCGGAGGGAATCGCGGCGGGCGATCTGAATGCCGACGGCCATGCCGACATCGTCTATGGCCCGTACTGGTTTGCCGGGCCGGAATTCACGACGAAACGCGAGATTTATCCCGCCAAGGCTCAGCCGCGGGAGCGCTATGCCGATCACTTTTTCGCCTGGGTTCACGACTTTAATGGCGACGGCCTGGGGGATGTCCTCACCGCCGGTTTTCCGGGGACGCCGGGTTTCGTCTACGAGAATCCCGGCCCGGCAGGGCACGATAAACCCTGGCCCAAGCACCAGGTGCTCGACTCGGTCTCGAACGAGTCGCCGCAGTGGGTGAACCTCGTGGGCGACGAGCAGCCGGAGCTGGTCTGCTCGCGGAAAGGTTTCTTCGGCTATGCATCGCCCGATCCAAACAAGCCCTTTGCCGAGTGGACGTTTCACCCGCTCTCGGAAAAGATCGCCCCGGTGCCGTTTGGCCATGGCCTGGGGGTGGGCGACATCGACGGCGACGGGCGGATCGATCTGATCACGAAGGACGGCTGGTTCCAGCAGCCCGCGGACCTGGCGGGCGATCCGCTCTGGACGCTGCACAAGGCCCGGTTCGCCGGTCCGGGGGGCGCCGAGATGTACGCCTACGATGTCGATGGCGACGGCGATAATGACGTGATCACGAGCCTCGCGGCCCACGACTTTGGCCTCGCCTGGCACGAACAGCTTCGCGATGGCGACAAGATTGTCTTTCGCGAGCACCTGATCATGGGAGACCGCCCCGCGCAGAACGCGTATGGCCTCGTCTTCAGCGAACTGCATTCGGTGAACCTGGCCGATATCGATGGCGACGGCCTCAAGGACATCGTCACCGGCAAAACCTACTGGTCGCACCACACGCAGAGCCCGATGTGGGACGCCGGCGCGGTCGTCTACTGGTTCCGCCTCGTCCGCGGCAAGGATGGCGTCGACTGGGTTCCCTACCGGGCCGACGACGATTCGGGGATCGGACGGCAGGTGATCGTCGCCGATCTGAATAAAGACGGTCTGCCCGATCTCGCCAGCGGCGGGATGAAGGGGGCGCATGTCCTGCGGCACCGCCGCGAAGCAGTGAGCGCCGAGAAGTGGCAGGAGCTGCAGCCGAAACGCGTCACGATCAAGGAGCGTCCGCCGCTCCAAGGGGAGCCGGCGAAGTTCGACGCGAGCGGCCTCGTTGCCGGAGCGATCGAGGCTGAATCGCTCGCGGCGAAGGTCACGAGCGGCAAAACGAGCACGCAGAAGATGGCGGCCTTCAAAGCGGGGCAGTGGAGCGGCGGCGAGCAGCTCTTCTGGACCGGCGGCAAGCCGGGCGAGACGCTGACGCTTGAATTTGAGGTGCCGAAGGCTGGCAAGTACGCGATTGCCGCCGCCCTGACGATGGCCCGCGACTATGCAATCGTCCAGCCGGCGCTCGACGGCGAAAAGCTCGGCGAGCCGCTCGATCTGTATCACGGCACCGACGTGCTTACGAGCGGCGAAGTCGCGCTCGGCACCCGCGAGCTGGCCGCCGGGAAACACACGCTGACGTTGGAGGTGACCGGCGCGAATCCGTCGGCGGTGCAGGCCTTTATGGTGGGCGTCGACTACTTGCGGCTGAAGCCAGAGTAGTTGCCGGAGCGGACCTACCAAACGCTAAAAAACGTTCGCAAGTTGATGGCAATATCGACACTCGCGAGCAACGAAACGGCGAGGATGCCGCCGGTGTGCAGCCAGTCGCGCGACAGGCCGCGGCGCCGGTCGGCCAGTTCGGCGGCCAGAATCGCCGTCACGACCACCGCCGCCCCGATCGTCTTCACGGCCATCGGCAGATACCAAGTCCAGGAACCCAGTGCGCCGAGCTGCGCTGCCGCGAGGGCGGTGACGAATAGTCCGGCGACGAGTCCCACCGACAAGACGAAGAGCAGGGCGACGATCGTCCAACCCCACGACGCGCCGCGCAGATTGAACAGCACAATCAGCCCCACGAGCGTGGCCGCCAACCAGCCGAGACACTGGTGCAACATCCAGACCCAGTGCCCGTAGTCAGTGATGCTTCCGTAGCGCAGCATCACGAGCGCCTGGCTGACGGGGACGAGTCCCACGTCGAGGAGAAATCCGATACCCCCGAGTACGAGGAGCCAATGTCCTGGCTGAGTCGGTCCCGAGCCCGTGCCGCGCCACCAGCGCCAGAGAAAAAGCCCTAGTCCTCCAAGAGCCGTGCCATAGGCCAGGCCGAAGCCCAGCGCCCAGGGAGACATCGGCGGCGTCACGCCGTCCTGCGACTGCCAGGCATTGGCGGCCCGATAGACGCCGAGCACGATCGCCACGCCGAGCGTCCATCCAAGCAGATGGACAATTCCTAAGCGCGGCGAGTGATTCGCGAGCGGCGCGTCAGGAGCCGACATGTGCGTTCCCCGCATTTGAGGTTGGTACCGGCAGCCGTGAGCCTCCTAGGCAATTCGCCCCCGCGGCGTCAAAATACCACGCGAAACGCCGGAAGTGGCCAGTGGCTAGTGCTGGTGGCTAGTTGTGCATCGACCACTGACTTCCCTTTCCCTGTTCTCCGTCCTCTGTCCCCCTCCCTCCGCCATGAGCCTAATTGCCAGCCTTCACGGACGCCAGATTCTTGATAGTCGCGGAAATCCCACGGTGGAGGTGGAAGTGGCCTTGTCGGACGGTTCGTTCGGCCGGGCCGCGGTCCCGAGCGGTGCGAGCACCGGCGTCCACGAGGCGTGGGAGCTGCGGGACGGCGACAAGAAAGTCTTCCTGGGCAAAGGGGTGCTCAAGGCGGTCGAGCACGTCAACACGACGATCGCCGATTCGCTCACCGGCTGGGACGCCACCGACCAGATCGGCATCGACCAGCGGCTGATCGAGCTCGACGGCACGGCGAACAAAAAGCATCTCGGCGCGAATGCCATGCTGGGCACGTCGCTGGCCGTGGCCAAGGCGGCGGCCAACTTCTGCCAGTTGCCGCTGTATCGGTATCTCGGCGGCACCGGGGCGAACCTGCTGCCGGCTCCGATGATGAATATCATCAACGGCGGGGCGCATGCCGATAACTCGGTCGATCTGCAGGAATTCATGGTGATGCCGCTGGGCTTTCAGCGGTTCAGCGACGCGTTGCGGTGCGGCGTCGAGATTTTTCACAGCCTGAAGAAGGTGCTGCACGACAAGAAGTACAACACGGCGGTGGGCGACGAGGGAGGTTTTGCTCCGGACCTCAAGAGCAATCAGGAAGCGCTTGATTTGATCCTCGTGGCGATCGAAAAGGCAGGCTACAAGCCGGGCGAGCAGGTGCGGATCGCGCTCGACGCGGCGGCCACCGAGTTCTACGACGCCAAGGCCAAGACCTACACGATCGATGGCAAGGCCCACTCGGCCGAGCAGATCGTCGACCTGTGGGCGAGCTGGTGCGCGAACTACCCGATCATCTCGATCGAAGACGGCTGTTCGGAGGACGACTGGGAAGGGTGGAAGCTCCTCACCGACAAGCTCGGCAGCAAGGTGCAGCTCGTCGGCGACGATCTGTTTGTGACCAACACCGAGCGTCTCCAGCGCGGGATCAACGAGGGCATCGCCAACAGCATCCTGATCAAGGTGAACCAGATCGGCACGCTAAGCGAAACGATCTCCGCGATTCAGCTCGCCCACCGGAACAACTACACCAGCATCTCGAGCCACCGCAGCGGCGAGACCGAAGACGCAACGATTGCCGACCTCGCCGTCGGCCTCAGCACGGGCCAGATCAAAACCGGCTCGGCCAGCCGGACCGACCGGATGGCGAAGTACAACCAGTTGCTGCGGATCGAGGAAGAGCTCGACACCGGGGCCCTCTACGGCGGCCCGCTCCTCCTGGCCCGGCAGAAGTAGGTTCAGGTTGTCGGCCTGGCCGCGGGAGCAGCTTGCTCCCGCGAGTTCTCGGCCTCCGATGATCTGCCGAATTCCGCGGCGGTTGGACGCAGCGGCGACGAGTGTTCCCCCCTCGGGCGAGCGACGCACACGCCTTTTCGCACTCCCAATTGGTTGCGGATTTCCAGTCCGGGGACCAGAATCAAGGGTTGTGGCGGGCCAGTTGCCAGGTCGACGACCGGCATCGGCGTTCGCTGCGACCCGGACCAGCGAGGGGGAGCGCATGGCAGGTGGTACGAGCGTAGCGCCGGTCGAAACATTTTTAGCCGCCCTGAGTCGTAGCGGACTATTGCCCGCCGCGGACGTCGATGCGGTGCGCAAAGAGTTCGCCGACGTCGCCGATGGCCGGCAGATAGCTCGCGAATTGATCAAGCGGGGCCAACTGACCAAGTGGCAAGCGCTGCAGCTTCTCAACGGCTACTTCGCCCTCTCGATCGGGAAGTACAAGCTGCTCGATGAGATCGGGGCCGGTGAACTGGGCCGCGTCTATCTGGCCGAGCACACTCAGATGGAGCGGCGGCAGGCGCTAAAAATTCTCTCTCGCCGCCAGACCAATCGGCCGCAGGTCCTCGAGCGATTCTTGAAAGAGGCGCCGCGCGTTTGTGCCCTGGAGCACAGCAACCTGTGCCAGATTTACGACGTCAACCAGGACGGCGACCGCTACTTCCTGGTCATGCAGCACATTGAAGGGGTCGACCTGGCCAAGCAAGTGGCCAAATCAGGACCGCTGCCGGTCGCCGACGCGGTGCAGTTCGCGGCGCAGGCGGCCGAGGGGCTCGCCTACGCCCACGAGCGGCAGGTTTATCACGGGGTCCTCAAGCCGGCGAATCTCCTGGTCGATGGGCAGGGGATCGTCAAGCTGACCGATATCGGCCAGGCGCGCCTGCTCGAAGGTCCCGTCGCCGCGGGCGTTGGCGACACGACGGAGGCGGTCGCCCTGGCGGCGGCCATCTACCACGCTCCGGAACTGCGTGACGGCACCGCGGCGGTCAGCGGCCGCTCGGATATTTATTCGCTCGGCAACGTCCTTTGCTTTCTGCTGACAGGCAAGCCGGCGCTCGATGCGGCTCAAGCTTCGCAGATGCTCGGCAAAGTGCCCGGTGTCCCGGCCGAGCTGATCGCTCTCGTGGGGCGGATGCTCGCCGAGGATCCGGCGCAGCGGCCCACGGCGATGAGTGCGGTCTTGGCGGAACTAGTCGCCATCGGACTCGAATTACCTGCGTCGCGAGGAGCTGCTGCCAGCGGAGCATCCGCTGCCCCGGCTGCACCGCTGCCCAAGGCCAAGCCGCTCCCTCCGGAGCCGGCCGCCGCGAAGTCCCCCGTAGCGGCCCCGCCCGGCGCGAAGTCCGCTCGGCCGCTTGGCAAAACGCCGCCGGTGGCCAGGCCGCTGACGGAGGGAGCCGATTCCGAGAGCGTACCGGTTGAAGCGGTTGTTGAGGCCGTCATCGAGGACGACGCTCCGGTCGTCCTCGCCGGTCAGGCTTCACCCCCCAAAGTCGATCCGTCGGCGCCGTTTTCGATTCAAGTCGCTGCCCGGGAGAAGGCCAAACCACCGGCCACTCCTGCGGGGACTGCAGCCACCGATACGCGCCCCACTCCGGCCGCCGCGCCCGCCAAGTCCAAGCTGCCGCTGATCCTGGCAGGGGCGATTGGCGGCGGCCTGTTGCTGCTCGTGGGCCTCGGCGTCGTCGTGTACCTCGTGGCCAATTGGGGCGGGGGCGAGAAACAGCAGCTCGTTGCAGAGGCCGATACGGCTCCCCCAGCCAGCGAAACGCCCGCCGGCGAAGCCAATCCGGAGGCGAACCCCGAAGCGAATCCAGAGGTCAATCCCGAGCCGGCTCCTGCCGTGCCGACACCTGCCGCACCCGTGGCTGCCGAGCCCCCTCCGCCCGATGCGGCCGCACTACCGGCTGTTCAGCAGCTGCCGGGCGCCGCAGAGCCAAACGCCTCGCCCATGCCGGCAGCGACCCCGTTTGGTGCGGCGCCTGGGGTGCCCAATGCCGCCATCGATAATGCCGCAGAAGCCGTCCCCACCGAGCCGGCTCCCGCCGAAGCTGAAGCGGCGCCCGAGCCGGCCGCCAATCCCGAGAAACCGAAAGCCGGCAATCCCTTCCAGGGATTCGCAACTGCCGTCGACCTGCCCCCGCTGACGAGCACGGTCGCCGAGCCGGCTGAGCCGCTGTCGCCGGTGGCGCTCGGCCCTTGCGTCGTCGACGAAAAGGCCCTCGTAATCATCCATCTCCACGGAGGGAGCGGCGCGATCCGCGGCGGCAAGCAGACTTTTGAGCTGAAGGAAGCCTCCGGCGGCACCTCGCTCCGCGAATGGGAAATTTCGCTCCTCACCGGAGATACCGGGATTGTCGTGGCCCGCCTCGAAGCCAAAGACGGGCAGCTCTGGTTCCAGTGGCAGCGGGCCGCGCCCGAGCAAACTTCCGCGGCGCTCCTGCAGAACTGCGGCCTCTCGATGTCGGCTGGCGCTGACCAGCACAAGGTGGCCCTCCGCAAACCGGTCGTAGGAGAGCCGCTCGCCGTCAACTATGAAAAGCCCGGTGCGGTCCGGTGGACGATCGAGTCGCTCCCCGATCCGAAGTCCATCATGATCGAGATCGGCCGACTCGAAGGGGATTTTCAGGCGCACAAGTTCGACAAACAGCCGCTTGAAGGGAGCGATACGGGCGGCGTCTGGGTGGGGAGCACCGAAGAAGCGCTGATCCTGGGGCTCAAACTGACAACGTCGCTCACCGCCCGCGGCCTCGAAGTAAAGTCCACGCCGCAAATCAAAACGACCGGCATGAAACGTCCCACGCCGCTCAATCTGCGAGAATTGGCGAGCGAGGAGAAGAAAGTCGCCTTCCGCCGGGAACAGCTCACGGTGCAAGTGAATAGCCTCCCCAAGCAGAAGAACGAAGCGGTCGACCGGCAGCGGAACCTGATGAATGTCGAAATCGAAAAGGTAAACGCCTACGGCGACCAGCTCACGCAGCTCGCGTCACTCGTCGAGAACCTGCATGGCAAGGCGAAGATCCACTTTCGCGTGTTCTATCAGACCGACGACGGCGAGATCGATCTGTTGACAACTGACGAAGGCGCGGCGGCGGAGCCGGCCGAGCCTGAAGAGCCAGCGGAACCGGCGGCTGAGCCCAAGGAATAAGGAATAGCGATCGGCGAATCTACCGCGCTTGCCAGGCACCTTCCGCCGGCAGGACCGCCGCCTCGCGAAACGCCGGTTGCTGGTACGTCGCCGGCGTGACCATCGAATCGCGGCGGATTGTCGGGACCGTCGACTCGGGGCGGCTGGCAGTATTGGGGACGGAAGGGGCCGCGGGAATGGTGCTTCCCCAGGGCGTTCGTGCCGGCGTGGTCCGCGGCTCGCGGATCGGTGTCGATGCCGGCGGAGTCGAAGGAGACGAACTTCCCCCGGCAGGCGCCGCCGAGCCCGGTTCGACAATCCGAATCGGCGGCTCGTTGCTCGGCGCGGTTGCCGGCATCCGCGCCAGGTCGACGGCCGAAATGCTCGGCCCGGTGCTGGTCGTTGCGGGCGCGGCGCCAGTTGGCGCGGGCGCTATCGCTGCGGCCAGTGTGCCGGTCGCCGGCGGCGGCTGATAGTAGCCCCCCTCAGGGACCTGCGCCTGATTAGGGGCGGGAATCGTCAGCGGACCAAAAGCGGCGTACGGATTCTTCCAGGCAGCGTTCTGACAGCCGGCCAGTCCGATCGCCGCGCCGAGAATCAACAACCCGCGCGCACACTTCGATGGAGTACGGCTAAATTGAAGCTGCCCCATGGACCGATTCTCCCGGAACCCATAAAGGTCCGCAGGGATGCGCGCTGAACGTACCCGCGAGACGTTCCGAGTACTGGCGCGAAGAGTACCGATCGCGACCCGCCCTGCCAAGAGCAAGTGATCGGCTGCTAGCAT